>JACPKT010000019.1 GCA_016186855.1 Candidatus Iainarchaeum sp.
TATGGGATTTTTTGCAAATACTTTTATATCTTCAAGCGCTTTAATTATACTGTTTTTAGGTGTTTTTTTTGGCAGATGATTTTGACGAAGAAGATGTTCCAAGAAGGAAAAAAAAGGGTGGCGCAAGGGGTTTTTGGTCTCTGCAGCGCATTGCGTTTGTTGCGGTTTTTGTTACTGGAATTATTTTGGGTTATTATATTGCGGTGCAGCTTAGCTCAGTTGGTGCAGGCGAACAGAAAGCTGCAGAGCTGCAAAAAATTAACCAAGAGCTTGACGCGCTAAATGACAAATATTACTCTTGCCTTCAGTCTTTGGAAATCGACCCGCAGGGCTGTACAAAATAATGGCTATTTTTTGAAATGAAAGTGTGCGTAGATTGCTATTGAGAGTATTACTAAAAAGAAGGCTGCAAGCAGTGTGGCGTCAATTCCGGGTCTTTTGTACTCGATGGTTGCAGTTGCTTTCCACGACGCTGTAATCCAAATGGTCAATCGAGCAGCCTATTGAAAATTCTCCGGGTTCAATCGCGCTTAGAGTGTATTCTCTTTCAATTGATTCGCCTGCTTTTATCACTTCAATTGTTTCGCTCTCTGCTCCGCGCAACAATGTTAATCCGTCGATTTCAATTTTTAAAAACAGGTTAAAGAGAGGGTCCTTTCCCTCGTTTGTTATTATTAGTTTGGCGGCTGTTTTTTCCCCGGGCAAGAACTGTTCTTTTTGGACCGAAACGAATGGCTTGATTTTTACTTCTGGCTCAACTATTTTGACTATTGGCCTGTCTGATTCCAGGAAAACTGTTTCCCCAAAAGGGTTTTGGAATTCCGCGATTGCCGGCAGGAGTGAAATCGGTCCCACAATTTTTGGCCTAAGAAGGTATTCAAAACGAACTTCGCTTGGTTCAATGCATGAGCTGTCAGGCGCTCTTTTTGCACAGGCACTGATTGTTCTGGTAGTGGTTGTTTCTCCTTTTACAAGCTCTGTTTCTGGCGTTTCTTTTTCCAGCTCATCTTTTCTGTAATTTAAAATAACATCTGTGCTTTCGCTTCCAAAATTTTTCAAAATAGCTGTAACCTTGAATTCTTCAAGCACGTTTGGCTCTTGCGGAAAAACAAGCAGTTCAAAAGCGCCTTCTTTTTCAAAGTCTGGCTTAAAATAATAGCCAATCGTTGAATCGCTAAAAATTTTGATTCTTTGTGTTTCAAAAGAGGTCGTGCCACAGATTTTTAGAAGGTTTTCCTCAACAATTTCCCCCTGCCTTACATTAAACCTTGCAAGGCTGTCTGCAAAATCAACCGAAGTTACCGAGCCGACTTTTTTTCCGTTCAAAAAAACCGCTATCAAGCTTTTTTTGCTTGTGGTTGGCAAAAACTCTGCGTGAACTGAAACAATACCGTAAACCTCGTGGTTCAAATCGCTTGGGGGGTTAAATTGAACGTTTAGGCAATTCGTTTCACCCTGTTTTTCAACTGAAAAATCAGAATAGCCCAAGTCCGAAAGCTTTGTTTCCAAAACCGTGGCAGCGCCTGCAAAAGAGGCAATGAGGACAAAAAAGATTAAAAAAACCAGAAAGTGCTTCATTTTTTGCGCCTTTTTTCAATTTCTTTAATAATTTTGCTTGTTGTTTGCTTTAAATTCTTTTTGTGCACTGCCACAATTATTTTGTCTTTAGAGTAGCGTTTTTGCACCTCTTTTTTGCAGTAACTGTTGATTTCTGCAAAAACGTTGTCCAAAACCTTTAACTCGCCATAGCCGCGCTTTCTTAATGTTTTTTCCAGCTCTTTTGGGTCTTTTCTTAAAACAATTGCAAAATCAACTTTGAGTTTTGTTTGGCAAAGCAGGTGACCTTCGCAAACCACGTTTTTTTTCCTTGAAATAAAAAATGCAAGGTTTTGCAATAGCTGATTTACCTACGCCAGGGGTACCTGTGAGAATGAGCTTCATTACTTGAATTATGCAAGGGTTAGAATAAAGTTTTAATGCGAAAAGGGGTGGAAGGGGTAAATTTTTACTTGTTGAAATTCAGTGCATTTTTTGCAAAGCCTATATCAGAATCAGCAAGATTCTTTCCCCCCCTTTCAAGGCACTGGCTTAAATACATGATATTTGGCAAAATTCTCTCTCTTTTTAAAAAATTTTCAAATTTTTTCATAAACCAACGCCCAACTTAAAATAAACTAACTCATATAAAAACCTTTCCACAAAAAGCAGGAACCACAGTGCTTCGTTCAATGAATGCATTATTTATAGGTTTATTTTAGAAAAAATAAGCAATCGAATTACAAATGAGGTAGAGGATGTAACGTGGGTCAGCTATGTCATTTCAAGCAAACCACCTGCAACTATAGAGCCGCAGTAGCTAAAGACAATACCTCTTGCATAGTTGGCGGTATACCATTTGAATTTCCTACGTAAAGCGAGGATGCAGCGTTTGCAATTAGCCTTACAGTTTCAAGGTTTTTTATTGCATTAGATGTTATTTTAAAGCGCATTGTGAGGTGTTTTGCTAGTTCGAGTGTTTTGCTTTTTTCTCCATGGTTTACAAGGATTCTTCTTGGCTTTGGCCGTAAATTGTGCACATAGCCTATCAGTTGAGGGCGGTCTGCGTGTCCGGAATATCCTTCGGTAGTTTCCACTCTCATTTTTATTTGAAGCTCTTTTGTTTTTCCGTTCTCGCCTGCCACTGGCAGGCTTTTGATTCCTGCCTGTATTTTTCTTCCAAGGCTTCCCTCTCCCTGGTACCCTACAAATATCAGTGTGTTTCTTGGGTCTTCTGACAGCTTGTGAAGATAATATACTGATGGGCCGCCTGTAAGCATTCCTGAAGAGGCAATTATTATTGCCCCGCCGTTTTGGATTATTGTGTCCCGGTCGTTTGAACTGACTGTCTGAAAAATCGGTGAAGTGAACGGGGAATCGTTTTGCAACACTCGTCTTTGAACTGTTTTTCTCAAATACTCTGGGTAAGCTGTGTGGATTGCAGATGCTTCTTTTGTCATTCCGTCAATGAAAACTTTTGGGGCGTTTAATATTCCGTTTCTATAAGCGTTTTCAATGACGAGCATTATTTCCTGTGCTCGTCCGACTGCAAAAACAGGGATTAAAACGTTTCCGCCCTGCTTTAATGTTTCGTTTATTATTCTGACAAGTTTTTCTTCTGCTTCCTGTCTTGGGGGGTGAACATCGTCTCTTGCCCCGTAAGTGCTTTCAAGGATAAGCGTTTCAAGTCGCGGGTATTTTATATCAACTGCATCAAACAGTCTTGTAAAACCGTATTTTATGTCTGCTCCGTACACCAAGTTGTGTGCTCCCTCGCCTATGTGCAGGTGCACTGAAGCGGCTCCAAGAATGTGTGCGGCGTTGTGGAAAGTAATTCTCATGTCTGGTGCAATGTCTGTGACTTCCCTGTATTCTCTGGTTATTGTGTGCTTTAGTGCTTCTTTGATGTCCCTTTCTGTGTAGGGCGGTTCTTTTCCTTCTTTTAACAGCACATCAATGTAGTCAAACTGCAAGAGTGCCGCAAGGTCCCTGCTCGGCTCTGTAGTGTAAACCGGCCCGCGGAAACCAACTTTGTAAATGTAAGGAACAAACCCTGCGTGGTCCATGTGCGCATGCGACAAGACAATTGCATCCAATTCTTGTATAGGGAACCTTATCGCGTCAAGATAAGGGTATGGGTCTTCTTTTGATGCAACATTGATCCCACAGTCAAGCAATACTTTTGTATCCCGTGTTTCAACCAGTATGCAGCTCCTTCCAACTTCTCTAAAGCTCCCAAGCGCAGTCAATCTAACCCAGCTGTTTATATCTGGTTCTTTGTCGTAAATTTTTTCAGCAGTTTTTTGCAAAAACTTTTTTCTTTCAGAGCTGTGCTTGTGCAGATGGTACCGTATTCCTTTGAGTATTTCGCTTGGAGTGGTGGGCGCCCTGATTATTTTTGGGGTCCAGCCTGTTTCAACAATTATTTTTTTCGAGGTTTCGCCTCCCTTTCCAATTACCAGTCCTGGTTTAATGGATTCAATTACCACCTCGCTGAAGGCAGGGTTAAACATTATTTCTTTCACGTCTGCATCTTTTGGGACTATTTCAAGAATTTTTTTCCTTGCCTGGTCTTCTTCTATTAGGAGGCTTTTGTCTGTCCTGATGTTTATTCTTTTCTTTA
>JACPKT010000020.1 GCA_016186855.1 Candidatus Iainarchaeum sp.
TCTCCACCCTTAAGCGCTGCCTTGTTGTAACTACAAACCTGCACAGCGGAATGATTCCCCACGATGCCGTATCGTTTCTTCCTAAGCTGAGCTACTACATAATCTGGGAGCCGTGCTTTTTGCGCCAAAACAGTTTGTGCTGCTTCAATTTCAGGCATAAAAACCATTTTTAATAAATAATTTTATTACTTATAAGATTAAACTTAACTGGTAATGAGAATAAAAAAATACCCCTTAAAAAAATTGTTAAAAAAACAAACAAAATGTTATGTATATGGTTTTTTGGGTTAAATTTATAAACATGAAACACTTTTATAATTAAGAGGTTTTTTAATGTACAAGTACACTATTGCAAGGCAGCTTGCCACTAAAAGAGTAATAACCAATAGGGGAGACGAAATAGGGAAATTAATGGATTTAAGCATTGAGCCCTCTTCAGGAGTAATTGAAAAACTCATAGTGGAAGTTGACAGGGACAGCAAGCTATTGCGGTTTGTAAAGGCAAAGGACAGGATTTTAGAAGTGCCCTACTCTGCAGTGACAGCTGTAAGCGACGTATTCATTGTTGACGAGCGCGAAATCATGACCCCAAGGGCATAAAAAAACGGCTGGCCCCGTTTACACGCCATACGTGCCCTGTCTGATGACAGGGCGGTAATATGCACATATTTTGAATGCAATAAAAAAAATTTTACAAAAAAGCTCTTTTTGGTTATGTTTACTCGTTTTTTATATCTAAAATTATTTCTTTTTTGGAAAAATCCAAATCCAGAATTTTTATTTTAACAGAGGGATTTTTGACAGAAAGAAAAGAATTAACTTTATACATAACTTCTTCTTTTTTTATCTGCTTTGCGAAAGCAGCGTTTACTGCCAAAAGAATGTCTTTAAGCACATCAAAAGCCCCATAAATAAGCTCTGCAGTTTTTCTTTCCTCCTGTACCTGCTTTTCCAAAAGCTCTAGGGCTTTTTTCTGCTCTTCCAAACTGTACTTTAACCGCTTTAGTCCTATTTCTTTTTCTTTTAAACTGCCCTGCACCGGCTTTTGAAAAACAGCCAGATAGTAACTGTCAAGCGCTTTTTGTAGTGAGACAGCCGGTTTTTGTTCAGCTAAAAAATTGAGCGGAAAAGGCAAAAGTTCTTCTTTAAAGACAACGGGGCTTAGCATGGATTTTTTCACGGTATAAAACTCTTTAATTTTTTCTGTGATTTTTTGCACTTGGCCAAAAGTCAAACCATTTGAGCTGGATTTTTTGCCTATTTCCAGTTCAAAAAAAATTCCCTCCAGCACAAGTGGCGAGACACTTAACGAGGAAACAATTTGCAAAAACGCAGTAGAAGAGCTTTTTTGCAGCACGGAAATTAAAAAATCGAAAGAAACATTAAGGGGGTTCTGATGGGCAGAAGAAGGGAAAACATATTTTTGGCCCCTAGCAAGAGCCCTATCTTTTTCGAATTCTTTTCTTAAAACTTGCAGAATAGTGAAATTTTTGTCGGTTAAAATTGCGTTGCCATTGTTGAAAAACTCGAGCACCAAAAAATAATCGGAAAACTCCATTACAACTATTCTATCAAACTCATACTGCGATAGAGAAATAATTTTTTTATTTAACAAAAAATCTTTTAGTTTTATAAAAAATGTGTTTGGATTTAGTTTTGCTGGAAAACTGTGCATAGTAAAAAAAAGCGCGAAATCAGTTACAACCAAATCCTTTGACCCGTCTTTTGTGTGGAGCTTTAGCTTAAAAACCCCTTTTTCAATTTCCTGCACTTTATTAACAAACGCGCCCACTGCAATCGGTTTAATTTCCTCAAGCAAATATGCTAAAGTTAAATTGCTGATTTGCATTAAAAAATCGTGCAATAACTAGCTTAAATTAGTAATCATTTTTTTAACCAGCTCTGGCCTTTGAACTAGCTTTAGCCCAAGTTTTGACGCAATTTTCAAGTCACCGTTTGCAAGGGCGAGGACTTCAGGGCCGGAAAGCGCATCTGCCAAATAATCCATGTCCTCGTCTGAAAGTTTTTCTATGAAATGGCGCGCCTTCAGGCGCTTCAACAATTCGTTCCCCCTTTTTTCATACCACAACCTGTTGTACTTTGACAAAAATTCCTTTGAAAAATTCTTTTTTTCAAGCGCTTCAACAGCAACGTGTGCAGCAACATCTGCAGCTTCCATTGCCAAGCCGATTCCACCGCCATGAATTGGGTCAACCTGGTGTGCAGCATCACCTACTGCTACTAAATTGTCCAAAACCATGTTCTTCAAAAAGCCGCCAACCGGAATCCCGCCGCAAAAAACGTGAACGATTGAACCATTTTTTAACCCTGATTGTGTTGCAATCCAGCGGTCCAAATAATCACGCGCAAGCTCTTTTCTGTAACCCCCTATTCCGATTCCAACATTTGCAACGTGTTTTCCTTTCGGGAACAGCCAAAGATAACCCCTAGGTGAGATTTCGTTTCCAAAATACAAGCTAATNNTGTCCGGGTCTTCAAAATCAATCCCTGCCATTTCGTACTGAAACCCTGAATCGTAGTCAACGAGTTTCATCACGGTCTGCAGTCCAAGTTGTTTTGAAATTAAACTATCCACTCCGTCAGCCGCAATTAGCAGTGGAGTACGGTATTTTATTTCTTCACCAATATAGCGCGTTGTAACTTCTACTTTTCCTTCTTTTCTTTCAACTTTTTTCGCGTGAGTTTTTGCCTGCACGCGCGCCCCTTCTTTTGCAGCCTTGTACGCCAATTGTTTTTCAAAAATTCTCCGCTCTAAAATGTACCCTGAAGGACTGGGACTTCTTATTTCAATTTTTTTCCCAGAAGGAGAGTAAAGTGCCGCGCCAAAGATTTCCTGCACGGCCCAGGAAGGGTCAGGCTGCAACTGAAGGCGCGAAAACCATTCGCCCCCAAGGCCTTCGCCGCACCGAACAGGCACACCTATTTCCTGCTTTTTGTCAAGGCACAAGACTCTTGGACCGGCACTTGCAATTTTTGCCGCTGCACGAAGGCCTGCAGGGCCAGCGCCCACCACTATCACATCATATTCTTCCATTACAAGTCACTTGCAAGCTTTCCATTTGTTGCCCAGTCTGCTTTGTCCACGTCAAAAATAATTATTTGCAAATCCTCTTTTTTTACTCCATTTTCCTCAAAAACACGAAAAATTTCCCGCACAATTTTTTCCTTCTGCTGTTTTGTCCTCCCCTTCCACCATTTTATTTCAACAACAGGCATCCTTCCTCACCTTCTGGAAATAATTTGAAGAGGTTTTAATACTTCAATTTGGTCTTTTGTCCCTGGCTTTATGCGCGTGTCGGTAATGCACCCTACCGGGCAAATCCAAACGCATGCACCACAGTCAATGCACTTTTTGTTATCAGCAAGAATTTTTGTCTCATCCAGCTCGAGCGCAAGCACTGGGCAAATGGTTGGCTGAACAATTTTAAAATCAGGTTAACCGAAAAAAAGCTGGCTGCAACAGACTGGCCATAAAACACAAATTTTAGGACACATTTTTCTTTAAAAACCATTTCAAGCAATTTTTAAATTATGGGCATTAATATCCATCGCTCTGCCGATAGGGGAGTGGCAGAGCACGGCTGGCTTCATTCCCGCTTTAGCTTCAGTTTTGCAGATTATTATAATCCTGAACGCATGGGTTTTGGGGCATTGCGAGTTTTAAATGATGATATTATTGAGCCCGCAAAGGGTTTTGGGTTTCACTCGCACAAAAACATGGAAATCGTAACAATTGTTCTTGAAGGAAGCTTGGAGCATAAAGACAGCATGGGAAACACCGGGGTGATTAAAGTCGGTGAAGTACAGAGAATGTCTGCCGGTACAGGGGTTGTGCATTCGGAATTCAATGCCTCAAAAAAAGAAACTGCCCGTTTGCTTCAGATCTGGGTTTACCCAAAAGAGCAAAACATTGAGCCAAGCTATGAGCAAAAAAGCTTTCAGAAAAAAGGGTTTGAAAACAAATTACAGGCAATTGTTTCAGGTAACAAAAAAGTCGGGGCGCTTTATTTGCACCAAAATGCGGAGTTTTTGCTTGGAAGTTTTTGGACTGGCAAAAGTTTTTCTCACACTCTCTTAGGGATAAATAATGGGTTATTTGTTTTTTTAATTGAAGGAAAAATGCAGGTTGAAGAAGAAATTATTGAAAAATTGGACAGCGCGGAAATAAGCCACGCAAAAAAAATCGAATTTTATGCATTGGAAAAATCAAAGGCTTTGCTAATTGAAGTTCCCCTAAATTTTGAAGAATAAAACCAAAGGACTATTTGTTTTTCTAAAAAACTATTTGGCTAATTATTCTTGGAAAAAATATAAACTTCGTAATGCTTTGCTAATGGATTAACTATTACATCCGAAATAGAGGCTAATTCAATAGTTATTGGGTGATTTTTCGCCAGAATTTTGACATAATAAAAATCATTATGTAATTTTTTAATTTCGTTATGTTTTCAATAAGTAAGATTTAAATTCATTATGTTCATTCTACTAATGGTGCTGCAAAATGAGTGCATTGGAGAAAAGGTATTGGGAGGAAATAATTAACCTTAACAAATTGCAGCTCAAGCTATTAGCCGCTACGGCAGTAAGGGACATGCCCTTTCCTAAAAAAGTCCAGTGGCTAAGCTCGTTAGGGGTTTCGCCAAGGGAAATTGCAAAAATCCTTGGCACAACCTCTAACACCATAAGGGTGGCAAAATCCCAGCTTAAAAAAAGCAAGGGGTTCAAAATTACAAAAACCAAATTATCAACTGAGGAGGTAACTTAATGAGCGATAAAAGATATCATGTCCATGGTTTTTTTGGAAAACTTCTATTAAGGCAAAGCAAGGCAAATTTTGAAGAACAAATCTTGGATCTATGCGATGGCTCACATACAGCTGAAGAAATAGCAAGAAAAGCGAGTGTTCCGATTGACACCACTGAAAGAATGCTTAAACGGCTCCACAGCGAAGGAACAATAACCCCGGTAAAAATCTGGAACCGGACAGTTTACCTAAAACAATAAAATAACAAAACAGCTATGCCACAAAAGACTTTTATGAAAAAAGAAAAAATTTGTGAAATTTGCGGAGCAGACCTAAAAGCAAAGCACAAGGTTTGCCCAAAAAAGCTTTTTTAAAGAAACGCCTATTTCCTGGTTTTTGGCATTTTTCTCTTTTCTTTTCCCGGCCGAGTTCCTTTGGTGCCGTCCACTATGTTTGCAGTTGTACTTGCAGCCACTGTGCCTAGTTTTCTTGTGCCTTTTGCCTTATGTTTTTTGAAGGAGCGCGAACAATTGTCTCCCATGCCTATGTTTTTCTACATAACTATTTTTTGTTTTACCCGTCTCTATAAATCCAATTTGATTGTTAACTCCGCAAAGTCAGCAGGAGTTCATTTTGAGCCGATTTCAGATCAAAGACCAATCTAATTACCATTAAAACCCAAGAAACCAACCAAACACACCCCCTTCTTCCTGTTTTCTGATGCTTTAAGGAATAAAAGTTGGCCCGTATTGTATGAAATGCAGTATAGTGGAGATTATACCGCAAAATTACGAAGGGAATTTAAGCTGAATTGAGCTTTTTTTTAGAAAAAAAGCAAGTGCCTGAAATGAAGTAAAAACGACTTTAAATGCACACGCCCCAGACGGAGCTGAACACAGCAAATTATTATGTATAAGATAGCATTTTATACTTGCTTAGCTATAGGATATGATCTAAATGAAAAGATTTTTCAGATGGCTTGGTGGCAGATTTTTTAAAAAAAGAGAGAAGAAAAAAGCACTTGACCTGAAGCCAAAATCAGAATCCTTCACAGGCTTAATGCATGCAATTGGCGAGCAAAAATTGCATATTTCAAATGAAGACATAAAATTTTTAAAGAGCTTAAACGACTATGAAATAATCCGTATCAAAAGAGAAATCACTGCTCAAATCATGGCCAAAACAGCGGAAGAAATTCAAAAAAGACACGCAGCTGCACTGGCAGGATGTTTAGAGTTCTATAAAATGGAGGCGCGGGGAGAGCGTTTTGAGCCGACACTTGGCAAAGGTGAAATTTCACTGGACCCGCTATACGCATACCTGCAACAGTATATTCCAAAACGTTTAAGAGGGATTTACAAAGAAGAGCAAAAATAATTATGTAGTCATTAACTACATAATTATTTTGCGAACAAATAAAAATAACCTGCAGTTTATTTATATGTTTAGAAATGCAGCAACCAAGAAAACCAGTTCGAAAAAAAAAGCCTGATAAAAAGCCTGATAATATCAGCAGAAGAGACGCAATAACAAAAATATTAAAGTTGTTTGTAAGAAAATTGGCAAATTTAAAGGAAGGTTCAGAACGCAAAAATTGAAAATAATCTTTGGTGAGAAAAGAAACACCCCCACAGAATGGCAGTTGACAGCATTAACGCTATTTCTGGAGTGACAGGAGTTCCTGTTGAAAGAGTGCTGCTTACATTGGAATTGAACAAGCTTGACCCTTACCAAATTGACGCATTGCAAAACAAAATTTTAGCAACAAAAAACGACCAAGAAATAAAAAGACTTCAAAACATCCAACGTATTATAGGCGACTTTTTGAGGCTACCGCTTCAAACGAAAGACACAATCAAGCGATTTTTAGAAACTCCAAACAGCCTTGCAAAACTTCGAAAAGAATTCGGCCTAAAATAAAGTCATTCAAACATTTCGACATATCGCCGGTCGAGTTCGAGTATTTTTTTTTCTATTTCTTTTCTTTTTTCCTTTGAGGGTTTTGCAAAAAGCTCTGCAATCAGCCTGTTTTTTTCTTCGCTTATTGACTGTATGAGCTTTTCACTGCGGTCAGCTGACCTAGATTTTTTCATATAAGTGATAACTATTAGGGGGTTTTAGAATTTAAAACAATATTTGGAAAAAAATTATGTATAGATAATTAGTCGCTTACTGTTATTGAAAGGCTTTTGGTGAACTCTTTTTCAACATAGTTGAAGCGGTTGTCGTGCTGGAAAACTTTTACCCGCACATGGTATTCGCCGCTTGTAACATAGCCTTTTGGGAAAATGTCAAAAGAGAGGTTTTGGCGCTCGTTTGGGTTAAAGTTGTCGATTTTTTTCACCAAGTTTGTCTTTAAACCGCTTTTGTCCAATGAAAGCTGGCGGGCTAACAGCAATTCAAGGGTTAAATTCACGGTTTTGTCGCCGCGGTTTATCAGGTCAACCTTTAATTCAACCGGCTCTTTTCTGCTTAAAACAAGCCTGTAAGGAAAAATCGACGTTGAAATTGATATAGACATTTTTTCTCTAACAATAAGTTTCATTTGTTATTTTTATTAATCTTTCCTGAAAAGACCGCAAAATTTAAATACAAGCAATAAACAATCTTTTAGAAAAGGAAAAAATCTTTTTCTTGGGTTTTTTTATGGGCATAGAATTCCCTGAAGCAGAACTTGTAAGAAACACTTTTATTATTAGAGAAATGGACATTCCGCCAAACATTCATCTTACAAGAAGGAGCATGCTGCGCTGGTTTGCGCTTGCTTTTGGCCTTATTTCTGAAAACGAGTCACGCTCCACAATTTTGGATGTTTTGGACGCAGTTTTTTATTATAATTTCACAAAAAAGGCCAACCCCACAACCGTCGAAATACAGGAATTTTTAAAGGAAAAAAACAAACCAGTTTCGGACAAGCTTTTAAGGTACCATGTCAAGCGCCTGATTAATAGCGGGTTGATTCAGAGGAAAAAACTGCGCTATTATTTTAATAGCGCGCCACACGCAGAAAAACAAGACATTAGGGCCGGTTTTTCCCACCACGTGAGCGGAAAAGTCGCAAAATCCCTAAATGAACTGGAAACAATGCTTGAAAAGCTGGCGGAAAATTACAGACAAGTTTAAATTTCATAAAAGTGTTTTTTGAAGTGAAAAAGATGCCGCTGAGAAGTGTTAGAAACTGGAGCGCTTATTTGGGAAAAACGCTTTCAGAAAAAAGGATTTTAGAAAAAGTAATGAAAAAGATAAAAACTCCTGGATTAAAAAATGCTGTGAAAGATGCAGTAAGAGAAAGACAAGAAATAATGAGAAGAATAATTGTTGGCACTGCTTTGAATATTGCTGGTGCAAAACAGCTTGCCCCCCCTCAAATACCGTTCAGTGAAAAAAAGCGCTAAATTGTTATGTGAAAGATTGTTTGACTTTGTTTTAATTGAAAACGCGTTCAAATTAAGACTTGGAGAAATATTGCCAGCCAAAATTAAAGAAATTATTGAAAGAAATTATAAAAAACAAACAGAGCCAATATTACGCAGACTTGTTTCAATCGCCGGCGAAGAAATGGCCAAAAAAATAGTAATTGAATTGGGTGCCCTTGTAAAAATTGCTGACAAGACAAAAGGCGGGGGAAAGCTTTTACCTTAAATTTGAATTCATAAATTTTTCACCCCTGTTTCATGAAATTTTTCCTTTTTGCGTGGGGAAACATTTTTATTGCCATTTTGCCATATTGCTATTTGGCTATGATGGAGACTTTGCGGGTTCAGGTTGATAAGAAAAAGTCTGAATTGGTTAGGCGAAAAGCCATGGAAATTTATGGGCATTCAAAGGGTTCAATTAGCAAGGCGGTTAATGCTGCTTTGGACAAGTGGCTGAATTCAGTTGAAGGGAAAAAGGGCACTGTTAAAATGCAGGCAAGCGAACTGACAGGAATGCTTTCGCATTTGAAAGGAAATTCTTTGATCATTCAAAAAAAAGCTGTAAAAGAGTTTGGCTTAACTGATTGAAAAGATGGTTAAATGTATTTTGTTGACACGAATGTTTTTCTTGAATGGTTTTTGGGCAGAAAAAATGCAAAAGACTGCGAACTTTTTTTTGAAAAAATTGTTTCAGGAAAAATAATCTCTATTTGTTCCAGATTTTCAATCTATTCTATTTTGATTCACATAACTAACCGGGATAATGTTGAGAAGGCAAAAAAATTTCTTGAATTTATTAATTCAAATGATAACCTCATAGTTGTAAACACAGGGGTTTCTGATGATTTAAAAATACTTGAATTGGTTGAAAAATCTGGCTTGGATTTCGATGATGCACTGCAAGACTATGTCGCAACCGAGTCAAACTGTGAGGCGATAATTACTTTTGATGCAGATTTTAAAAACAAGACAAAAATTTTAACGCTGACACCTACCCAAGCGCTAGAACTTATTTGAAAAAAAAGCTAAACCAATTTTCTCTGCTTTGCCCACTCCAGTGTTTTTCCTTTGAGCACGAATTTTTTCTTTTTTAATTCTTTAATGTTTTTTGCGCCAACCAGAAACATTGCGGTGCGGGCTTCTTCGATTATTTTTTCCAAAAAATTTTTTACTCCGCTTGCACCGCCTTTGTTCTGCGCTTTTAGCACCGGGTATGCCATTGAGGCTAAATCAGCGCCGAGAATAATGCATTTTACAACATCCAGGCCCGTGCGGATTCCGCCGCTTGCAATTATTGGCCCATTAAAAGCCTTGCGTGTTTCCATAACACTCACAGTGGTTGGAATTCCAATGTCCCAGAATGTTTCGCCTAGATCCTTGTTTCCGCGAAAGGATTCTACTCCAACCCATGTGGTGCCGCCAGCGCCCTGCACATCAATTGCTTTTATGCCTGTTTTTGCAAGCAGTTTTGCAACCTCAAATGTGATGCCGTTCCCAACCTCTTTTACATAAACAGGTTTTTTTATTTCCTTGACAGTTTTTTTTACCAGCGAATAGGTGTTTGAAAAGTTTGTGTCACCCTCTTTTTGCACTGCTTCCTGTGCGGCATTCAGGTGAATTGCCAGTGCGTCTGCGCCGATATCATCAATGGCTTTTTGTATTTGCTTGCAAGAATACTCTTCAAGCTGTGCTGCGCCAATGTTTCCTGCAATAAAAATTTTTGGTGCAACATCGCGGACAAAATAGGTTTCAGTGAGCAAGGGATTTTCTATCATTGCTCTCTGTGAACCAACGCCCATGCCGAGGCCGAGTTCTTCACACGCTTTTGCAATGTCTTTGTTTATTTTTTTTGCCTCTGCCACTCCGCCTGTCATACCTGAAACCATTAGCGGCGCAGAGAATTTTTTTGAAAAAAAAGCAGTTCTTAAATCAATTTTTTTCTTATCAACCCGTGGAATGGCAGTGTACAGCAGTTCTATTTCTTTGAAAGAAACATCTTCTAAACCAGTGGTTTTTTCCTTAAAAGCCA
The DNA here is from genome assembly GCA_016186855.1 of Candidatus Iainarchaeum sp. GTDB lineage: Archaea > Iainarchaeota > Iainarchaeia > Iainarchaeales > GW2011-AR10 > JACPKT01. The sequence continues at coordinate 10,211 of JACPKT010000020.1, forward strand.
CTTTTTTGTTTAAGACTATTTTTAAGTGCTCTCCTTTCCTTTTTTTTGTTTGCAAAAAATTTGTAGGCATTTAACCAATCCTAAAAACACCTTTTAGCGAAATACTTATCTCAAGTGGGTTTAAGCCTTTTTCTTTCAGGGCCAAAAAAATTTTCTGTTTTTGCTCTTTAGAAAAACAAACCCCTATTGCGCAGTCACCGCCGCCTGCACCGCTGAATTTTGCCGCGACCCCAAATTGGGCCATTGTTTCAATTATTTCTGAAAGCTCTTTTGTTTCAAGACCGATGAAAGATTTCTGCCCTAGTTCTTTTAATTTTGCTCGA
>JACPKT010000044.1 GCA_016186855.1 Candidatus Iainarchaeum sp.
ACAGTGGTTTTTTAAAATAACTGCTATCCAAAACCGGCTCAAAGAGTTAAACAAAGAGGTTTTTTGGGTACCTGACTGGGGAAAAGACAGGTTTGCAAACTGGCTTGAAAGCCTTGGGGACTGGCCAATTTCACGGCAAAGGTACTGGGGAACCCCCCTTCCAATTTGGGTTTGTGAAAAATGCGAAAAGCACACGGTTGTGGGTTCGGTTGAAGAGCTAAAAAAGCTTGCAATAGTGCCAAAAGGACTTGATTTGCACAAGCCAGGAATTGAGAAAATAACAGTCAAATGCAGTTGTGGCAACGTGCAAAAGCGGGTGCCCGAAGTGCTTGATGTGTGGTTTGATTCAGGAGTTGCGGCATGGGGTTCTTTAGGGTACCCTAAAAGAAAGGACCTGTTTGAAAAATTTTTCCCGGCTGATGTGAACCTTGAGGGAAAAGACCAGATTCGCGGCTGGTGGAATTCGCAATTGATTACTTCAACGATTTCTTTTGACCAAAAACCTTTCAAGGCAATCGTAATGCACGGGCTCGTGCTGGATGTCAAAAAAACAAAAATGAGCAAGAGCCAGGGAAACATTGTAACCCCAAAAGAGGTAATTGAAAAATACAACAGGGATTTTTTGCGCTATTACCTTGCATCCAACGCCAAAGGAGAAGACATCGTGTTTGACCTAGAGGGTTTTAAGGAGGTCAGCAGGTTTTTTAACACTTTTTGGAACGTTTACAATTTTGCAAAAATTTACCTGCAGATAAAGGCGCAAAAAAAGCTTGACAAAAAAATTCTTCTGACAGAGGACAAATGGATTTTAAGCAAGCTGAATTCGCTGAAAAAAGAAGCGCTTGAAAACTACAACGGCTACAATTTCGCAAAAGTGGTTTCACTGATTGACTATTTCACGCTCGAAGAACTGAGCAGGACTTATATCAAGCTTGTGAGGGAAAGGGTTGGAACAAAAAGCGAAAAAGCCCTAAAACAAACTTTAAGCGAAGTGCTGTTTTCACTTTTAAAAATGCTTGCGCCAATAGCACCACACTTTACAGAATTCATTTACCGCGACCTTAAAGAAAAGGGCATGGCCGAATCAATTCATTTGTTAAAATTGCCGACCTCTGATGAGAAACTCGTGGACAAAAATCTTGAAACACAAATGGGTTTTGCAAAAGAAATAGCACAAGCTGCTTTAAGTCTGCGGGAAGAGCACAAATTAAGACAAAAAGCGGCAAAGAGCTTGCACAAGTGAAGCAAATTTTAATGCGAACCTGCAATGTAAAAAAAGTAGTGGAAACCAGCGCCTTGCCAAAAGGAAATTTTGCGCAAAAACAGTTTGGAGAAACAGAGGTTTTTCTTGAACTTCAAACAGACAAGAAGTTAAAAGAAGAGTGGGAGCGAACAGAGCTTCGCAGGACGATTCAGGAACAAAGAAAACAGCAAAATTTTTCACCAAACCAAAAAATCACATTGTTTATTGATTCAGCTGACAAAAAATTTTTGAAAAAATTCAAAAAACAGCTTGAAAGAGAAACTAACACAAAAATATTGTTGTTTAAAAAAACCGGCAAAATGGAAAAAATACTTGAAAGAGAATTTTTCATCGAACTAAAGGCAAAAAATTAGTCGCTGTCAAGCCCTTCGTTGATGCTTCTAAGGGTTCCCCTTGCTTTTTCCAAATCCTGCGCGATCGAACCAATATTTGAAACCGCTTGCTGTTTTGAAGTGACCTGCAGCCCAGAGCCTATTTGCTTAAAAATTTCGAGGTCAAGGTTCTTTAAACCATTCCCGCCAACTTTTGTTGGCGTGAGGTGAAACTGCAGGCCAATTCCAATAAGCACTGCCAAAACAACAATTCCTGCCACTATGTAGGAAATTTTAATGCCACCCAATTCAATGAATTTCCCAGAATCTCCAAGAGAATCAGCCATCAGCTATAACCTCCCCTTTGCAGCATGTAATCAAGCAATGTTCCCTCACAACTGTTAAAAAAATCCTCTGCTCCTTCACTAAAGCCTTTAGCATAGTCTTCATAGTTGCAAACCATGCTTGAGGGCCCAAAAATAAGCTCTGCACTTACTTTTACAGCACAGCGTTGGCCTTCAAGCCCGCTGATTTCAACGCCGTAAACCAGGTCTTCAACAATGCTTGCGGTTGAAGGAGTGCAGGTTATTAGGTTTTTTTCAAAGCACTCAATGCTTGAACCGCACTCATGCACGCCACCTACTTGCGCCGGAGGCTGTAACAGTACTGCAAGCGCTTCCTTTATGTCTTGTGAAATCGAGCCAAAATCTGCTCGAATGCGGGACGCATCATCAGCTCTAACATTTGAAGTCAGCATAAACTCGGAAATTTCGCCCAGCTCTTCTTTTGCATTGGAAATTATTGAACTGGCCGCAACAACCCGCACCAGGCTCTGCACATCATTTTCACCTGAATAAAAATCCTTTAATAATTCAAGCTGTGAAACAATGCCATCCAAAATAACGCCCAGGTCGTTTATTTCTCCTCCAATTGCTCGCAATTCTTCTGCTGGGGCAAGTTCTTGCTCTGCAATCGGCACAAATTCAAACTCGCCACCATCATCAGTCAGGCAATAAGAGTAATTCACACAGCCCGACTCGTCTTTTAAAATCACCATTTCCCCGCCGTGCAGTGCACAGGTTTCCATTGCCATTTGCGGCACCTGATAGCAAGTGCTTGCAGTGCCTGCAATGCATTCTGCTACCTTGCAGCCTTTTTCATCGTAGCGGTACTCTATAGAGCCATTTTGTGCACTGCAGCTTTGCGTAAGCGCCTCAATTTCTCCAATTGTTGGTGCAGGACAAACATCCTCAAATGTTTGCTCAAGACCAGTGCACTTTGGCTCAAAGCAGCCATTAACGGTTTTCTCCATTTTTACAATTAGCCCTTGTTCAATGCACTCTTGTGCAAACAAGTCAATCTGTTCCTGGGTTGGACATTGAGCTTCAAGGAAAACCGCATCAGTTTGCGCTCCAGCAAACTCGCATTTGGTGAAATGACAACCAAACTCATCCACCTGGTTCACTGGCTCGCCCCCAGCCGAAAGGCACGAATCAACAACTTCGAGAGGCTCTTTAAAACAAACCTCCAACAGTTCCTGCTCACCGATAGTGCAGTCAGTGAAAGTTGCCCCACTAATTGGGTCAAGTTTTTCTTCACACAAAAAACCTGCTGGCGCGGGCTGCTCTGCACAATCAGCAGGGCAATTAAATGATGACTCGCCTAAATCACCAGAGCAAACTTTGTCACCACAAACAGCAAACACTTGTTTTTCGGGGCCCTCATAGTCAGAGCACCAGCCTTTCCCCCCACCCCAAATTGGCGTGCACCAGTTGCCACCAGCATCATTGCAGCTTTGTTCTTCAAAGCAATTCCACGGGGTTCCATCAGTGCATGCGGGACAGGGCTGGTTAGAGCACCAGTTGCCACACCAGTTACCGCCTACTCCAAGGCACGAGTCCTGCGTTGAACAACTCCAAGGGTTAACGTCTGAACAAACCGGGCAACTTGAAGAGCAATAATCACCACACCATTGCGCGCCAGCGTTTGCACAGGCGACCTGGTCAGAACAATTACAATACCATGGAGTCGCATCAGAACAAATCGGGCAAGATTCTTTTGAACAATAATTGCCGCACCAGTTGCCAGCGGCCTCAACGCAAGCGCTTTTTTCATTGCAATTCCAAGGAGTCGAAGAATCGCAGACCGGACAGGAATTTGAGCAATACTTGTAACCGTGGCTGTCACACCACTCCCCGCTTGCACCCTGGCACTCTCTTTCAGAATAGCAGTTCCACTGGGTTTCAGAAGAACAAGTTGGACAAAAATCAGAGCACCAGCCCGAAGAAGCAGTTTGGGAAACACACCACTGCCCACCAGTGCCAGAGCATGTTTCTTTTGAAGTGCAGTTATAAAGGCTTGAAGAGTCACAAACCGGACAATTATTAGAGCAATAAGTACCACACCATTCTAACCCAGTGTTCTTGCAGCCTGATTCATCAAAACAATTCCACGGGGTTTCTGCAGAACATTTCGAGCACTCTTTTTCAGAGCAATAACCATAAGATTGGCCCTGCTCAATGCACCAAAAGCCGCTTGCCTGCCCGCACTCTCCAAAAGACTTGCAATTCCAAGGGGCTTCTGCAGAACACTCACCACATTCTCCAATAGAACAATAGGTTCCACACCAGTTTCCGCCCGCACTTGCACAATCAGCAGAGTTAAGGCACTTTGACGGATCTGCTTCACTGCACACAGAGCAATTTTCACC
>JACPKT010000003.1 GCA_016186855.1 Candidatus Iainarchaeum sp.
TCTGCTTTTGCCAATACACAGGGAGGCTTACTGATTTTAGGGGTAAACGATAAAGGTGAAATAGAAGGGATCAAGGAAAAGCCGGATAGTGTTCAACAAAAAATATCCAATTCAAACGCCACAATTCACCCCTCGCCAATAATAAACGTGGAAATTCATACAATTGGCAAGAAAAAAATTATTGTAATTGCAGTCCATATGGCAGATTCAGCTGTCTTCCACACAGTGGAGGGAGTTATCCATGTGCGAATAGGCAGCACTATTCAAAAGCTTGAAGGTCAAAGCATCTTGGAATTCTTGAGGAACCGACAGATTTTGCTATTTGAAGAATCAATAGAAGCTACAGCAAAAACAGATGACCTTGATACTGCAAAAGTAGCAGAATATCTCAAGGAGAGAAACCAGCCAGATTATTTAAGCACTCACTCGTTGAAAGACTTTCTGGCAAGCAAAAAACTGGTTTCGTTTCAGCCTGATTTAAAAATCAAAAGTGTCGCAATATTATTTTTTGCAAAAGACCCGCAGCAATTCTACCATTATGTCCAAATAAAACTCGTTCGCTTTGATGGCAATCAGCCAATAAAAGTGCTTGCCTATGAAGACGCAAAAGGCAATTTGCCACAAATGATAGAGCATGCAATGAATTTTGTGCGAAGATTTATTCCAAAAGAATTTGTAATAACCGGCACAAAAAGAACAGAAATACTCGCCTTGCCAGAGGAAGCTGTAAGAGAAGCAATAATCAATGCAGTTGCCCACAGGGACTACTTCAACAAAAATGAGACACAGCTAAGCATTTTTGACAACCGCTTGGAAATAACTAACCCAGGCGGCCTGCCGGAAGGGATGACAAAAGAGCTTTTGGGAACTCTTTCAATCCAAAGAAACCCGGTCGTTTACCAAATGCTAAAAGACTACGAATATATGGAGGGAATTGGCTCTGGAATTTCAAAAATCTTGAGGGCAATGAAAGAAAAAAACCTCAAACAACCAGAATTCCTGATTTCAAAAGAATTTTTCAGAATAGTTTTTGAAATGAAAGCCGAAAAAATTATTGAAAAACCTGTTCTCAACAAAAGGCAAGCCAAAGCAATGGGATATGCCAAGTCACACAAAAAAATAAGTTCCAAAGAATACGCCAAAATAAACAAAGTATCAATACCGACTGCAGTCAAATACCTCAAAGAATTGGAAAAGAAAAAAATGCTCAAAAAAATCGGAAAATACCGCGGAGCGCATTACACAATAAACGAATAATGAATACGAAAGAAAATTCGGATACAAAAGAAGGTGAAGCTTCAAAAACAAAAATCGCTGCACTTAACTTTTTTTACAACCCAAAGTTGACTTTCAATATGACGTTTTTTGTAACTTCTTTATCCATTTTAATGACTTTTATTTGATCAAAAAAATTATTCGTCATCAAACTCTATTTCGTCATAATCGTGGAGTTTTTCCTTGTGGGTTGCAAGCTTTAATTTTCCTTTGACAACTTTAACTATCAGGTTTTCACTGCACTCGGGGCACTCGACTTCGTCTCCTTCTTCAACCCCGTTCTTGTCCAAATCAAATAGTTCCATGCACTCTCTGCACTTGACCTTCAACCAATCACCCGCCATTAAAAGCCATTAAAAAATACTTTTTGAACGGGTAAAAAATTTAAACCTATCCTGCAATGGGTGCAAGCAAAAACAGCAAGACCGCTTGGATTAGCACCCACAAAGTCAAAACCAAAAGGTTTTGTCTTGGAGTCCCTTTTCCACTAAAAGAAACCAGTTCATAAACCAGATAAAGCACCAAAAAAATCGTTAAAATGGTGGCAATAATCAGTGCCAAAAAGCCTCCAAACAATATGACAAAATTTTTCTGACCCAAAGCCTCTATTCCAATAGCCAGTTCTTCAAAAATTTCAATAGTTGTCGGTGCCTGTTGTGCTTTTACAATTATTGGAAAAATTTCTGGTACAACAACAAACAGTACCGCAAACCCAAAAAGAGCCAGAAAAAATTCAAACAAATATCTAAATGCAAGCCCAGCAAAAAGTCCCTTCAAGGTGGCCTTCAAATTAGCTCCCTTTAAAAGCCGAACAAGGACAAACAATACAAAAGCGGAAAAAAGCCAGTAAACAAGCCCCAAAAAAATATTGAATAGAAAAGACCAGCCATTCAAGGACAAGCCAATGACAACTGCAACCAAAGTGGTTAAAAGAATCGGAAGCAAAAACAATACAAAAGACCTTCCCACGTTCGGATTTTCAATCGAATTCCTTGCAAAAGCCTTTACAAAATTTGCCATAAAACCACTGCGAAACAATTTTTTCGCAAGCCTTTTTTTTTAACAGGGCTTTGGCGAAGCGTTTTTTCGCAAGCCTTTTTTTCTAAAAAGGCTTCAATAATAAATGAAAAAAGTTGTATTTAAATGTGGTGCTCAAATTTTTTCAAGCGCAAACGCGTCGCTTTTTTTGGAAGCTGTTTTTGCTGGCAAAAAAATTTCACACAGACTGTCAACCAAGGCTTTTTTCAAATCCATTGGATGCAGGGAGCGCGCAACAAACTCTTTTTCCAGAGCCGAAAAAGACTCAAACAATGCGTTTCCACCAAACCGCGCATCCCTATTAATCTCGAGTTTTCCAAGCCGTGGAAAAATAATTAACCTTGCAATTTCCAGCACGGGGTTTTGTTCAACAATTCCTGCAGGACAGAATGCCTTTGAAATTTTTTGCCTGATGGTTTCCTCCGAATCCGTAACCGAAATAAAGGAAAAAGGGTCGCTTGAAGACATTTTTCCACTTCCAGTCAAAGAACTAATCAAAGGCGTGTGGACTAAAACTGGTTTTTTGTACCCGATTGATTCAATTGTTTCACGGCCAAGCATGTAAATTTTTCTCTGCTCTATCCCGCCCTGTGCAACATCCGCCTTCAAGTGCTTTACATCAGCAATCTGCATCAGCGGGTAAACAATCTGTGACACGTGCGCGTTCTCCAAATCGCGCGAAACCTCCTGCATTGAGCGCAGACCCCGGTTCACAGTTGCGTGAGAAGACAATGTTAGTACGTCTTCAAAATAATTGCTTTTCATCTGAAACGAGCTGCCCAAAACAAACTCTGCATTCTTTAACCCAAACTTTTGGAAAATTTTTCTCCACTCGACAGACATTTTTTTAATGAACTCCCAGTCGCCTTTCTTGTTTAAGAACGCGTGCCAGTCTGCCAAAAGAATTTTTACCTTAAAGCCAGCTTTCTGCATCTGGAGCAATTTATTAATAGTGACCAAATGCCCCAAGTGCACTTTTCCGCTTGGCTCATACCCACAGTACACCACAGGATTTTTTTTAGAAGAAAGAAGCCCTTCCAGTTCCTCTTCCAAAACCACTTCAACAGTGTTCTCTTTCACCAGCGAAAGACGGCTATCCAGATCCATAAAAAAACCCATTCATTTAAAGCCACAAAACTCATTTAAAATCAACCAAAACTCAATTGGTCAAGACCATAAAAGTATTTTTTTAATATCAGTTTATCTATTATTAAAAGTAATAAATTTAATGGCTTTTTTGGTGAAAAAGTGCGCAAAGTAATGGCTTTTGGAACGTTTGACTTGCTTCACCCAGGGCACTTAAAGTACTTGGAAGAGGCAAAAAAACTTGGAGATTACCTTGTTGTTGTGGTCACAACCGACAAAAATGTGCGCAAGCTGAAAGGAAAAACAACCGTGCACTCGCAAAAAGAGCGGGCACTGATGCTTGGTTTTCTGAAAATGGTGGACAGGGCAGTTGTGGGGCAGGAAAAAGATTTCTATTACCTTATCAAAAAATTCAAACCCGCAGTGCTTGCGCTTGGCTATGACCAGTCAGAGCCGATTGAAAAGGTAAAAAAAGAGCTTGCAAAAAGAAAAATCAATGCAAAAGTCGTGGTGATATCGCCCTTCAATGAATTCCGATTCAAAGGGGTTAAAATTAGGGAAAGGCTTTTTGGCAAAAATTAGCTTTTTAAAGCAGCTTCGCGCACTATGCCTTTGCTTTTATTACTTGCATTTCACTGTATTTTTCCAGTTGTTTTACAAGAAGACTGTCAAACAACTGCACTAATTTTTTTACTTCTTGGTTTTCCAAATTTATTTTGAAAAGCTTTGCCCTGCCTATTGACCTTGTTTTAATAACTATTTTTTGTTTTTGCAGCTTTGGAAAAACCCTGTGCAAAGTGCTCCAACTGATTCCTGCATTTTTCGCCATATCTGTAAGCGTATAATCAAATTCTCGCCCGGTAATCAAGAATTCCAGCAATCTTGTGTTCGGGTTATCTCCTAAAAAATCCAAAAACGCGTTTGACATAAAAAACACTTTAATTAATATATTTGACCAAACATTTATAACTTTTATTTTGGTACATCAATATGCCAAAATAAAAATAATGGCTTTTTTAACGCTTTTTATTTTTAATTGAAATAATGGATGACAGCGTAATTTTTATCAAAAAATTTATCTTAAGGAAACTTGTAAACCTTGGAAAGATTGGCGGTTCACACACTGTAGTTTTTAACCTAAGCAAAGGGTTACCTGAAAACATCAGGTCGAATAAAAAAGGGCAAAAGGCTATTAAAGAGGCTATAAAGGAACTAATCAATGAAGGATTTTTGCTTGCAAAACAATCAACTGGCGAACAGCATGTGTCAGTTAACCCGCGAAAAATAAAAGAAATAAAAGAA
>JACPKT010000004.1:0-3113 GCA_016186855.1 Candidatus Iainarchaeum sp.
TTTGTTCAAAGACTTTTTCCACGAGCTCTTCAATGTTTGTGTCTGTTAGTGGTATGCGGAATTCTGGTTTTTCTCGGTCTGATAGAAATCTTTTGTCTACGCGTTGCTTGCTTTTTTCGAGCATTGTTTCGATGCTGTGTACAAGGTCGTCAAGCGAAATTTTTCCCTCGCGTTCTTTGCGTGTTCCAGAAAGCTCTGGGAGCATCCTTTCAATTTCTGCTTTTTCCTCTTCTGTCAATTCCCGAGTTTCCCTGCTTTCTTCCTCTTCTTCAAGCGGGGAAAATTTCAGTACCCGTGACTTGAACTTTAAAAGAATTGCTGTGGCAAGTATTGCGTTTGCTGGGATTCGCAGGTCATGGCCTTTGAGGGAGTGGATTTTTTCAAGATATTTTTCTGCTAAAATGGCTATGTCAATGTTCCATGGGTCCATTTTTTCGCTTTTGACTAGGTCAATTAGAATTGTTTTCCACGCAGGCTTTTCAATCAGGTCAACGAGGTCAACGTTTTGCGGGTTGGGTTCTTCACTGTTTTCATCTTTTATTCCAATTTTTTTTTTGTGCATTAAAAGAGTATTAATCCGCCTAATTGTATTTAATTTGTTGTGGCTTCAAAGAAAGCTTTATTAAAGAAAATGCAGTTAGTATTAATGATTTTTATAATGCAAAAAATTGTTTTAAGGATATATTATTGCACGGTTAATGCAGGGTTTTTTTTATGGACAGGGTGAAAACTGGTATTTCTGGACTGGATTACCTTATTGAGGGAGGAATCCCTATGGGTTCATCTGTGCTTATTTCTGGGGGGTCAGGAACAGGAAAAACGATTTTGGCAACCCAGTACATTTATGAAGGGGCAAAAAAATTTGGGGAACCAGGTCTAATGGTTACACTTGAGGGAAACATTAAAAACATCAGCTGGAATATGGAGAACTTTAACTGGGACATCAAGGCACTCCAAGACAAGAATCTGATGAAAATTTACCGCTTGAACCTTGACAGTCTGAGGTATGCAAAATCTGTTGATGAACAGGTTGAGTACATTAATAAGGAGCTTGAAACGATTTCTGAAATGGTGAAGGACATGGGCGCAATGCGCCTTGTTGTGGACTCTACAACCGCGCTTGGGGTGTGGATAAAACAAGACAGCTCAATGAGGGGAATTCTTTACCGTTTCACAAATGCGCTGAAGGATTTTGGCTGCACTACTTTAATGACTTCTGAAACGCGCGGTTCAAGAAACGATTTCAGTGCTTTCGGCGTAGAAGAATTTGTTGCAGACAGCGTAATTGCGCTTTACTTTATTTCGCCAAACAGGAGCATTTTTATCCGAAAAATGCGTGGCACTAATCACTCCAAAAAAATTCACCCGTTTGAAATAACCGGCAATGGGATTGAAATAAAATTCAAGGATGAACTCATGTGGCAGTCAATGAAAGAATAAGCTTAAGCTGATTTTTGACCAACCGTTTTTTTATGGTAATTCAGAGTTATATTATCGCCCCATCGAAGATGGGGCACATATGGATTGCCAGCGAATCCCTTCGCTGTTTTTTTACCCAACACTGCATGCTGTAAAATTTTCCTCTTGTGCTAGCCGCTCAAAATAGTTCTGGTAGTTTTTTTGCAGTTCGTTTTCCAGGAACGATTCGTTCCACCAGAAATTAATTTTTTCGCCTTCTTCTCCAACGCACACTTTTTCTTCCAGCACAAGCTCAAACAGGTTTTTTAATGAAAGAATCTGTTGGTTTGAGCCAAAGGAAAGGTCCAAAAATCCCTCTGCCCTGCTTTCGGTTGGTGAAACAAGAAGCGAGTCAGTTGTACAAGCGTTTCTGATTTTATAATTTGCGTTTGGCGTGTAAAAAATTGTCTTTAAAAACACTCTGCCGGGCAGGGCGTTTGTCCAGTGAAAGCCAAAGCTTTCGTTTTTGCTTGCTTTGTCAACTAGCCTGCAGGATGCGCTTGTTGCAGGGTTGTCTGGCTGCTTGAATGGAAGCGGCCTGCCTGCAAAATCACTGCAGTTTTCAATGCTTGAGCCTGCACCGCTCCAAAGCGAGTAGTATTGTTGGATTGGAACTATTGAGTCTCCTTCCCTTAGTTCAAAAAACCCTTCTGCAATTCTGTTTCTTTCAATTATTTCCATTAAAATCGGCGTAGCGATGCTTGGGGCAAATTCCATTGAATAGTTTTCACCGGTTTTTTCAATGGAAAGAATGGTTCCTCTTTTTTCTCCCTTGTTTAGTTTTTCAAACGAGTTTTCAAAAACAGTGGTCATTGATACTACTCCGCTGCCTGCTGTGGGCAGGGTTTGAACTTCAAAAGATAGTTCTGTTTCGGGGGCAATTTTGAGGATGTTTCCCTGGTAGCTTGTTCCAAAGTTGGGCCTTTCAAGTGCCGGCACTTGAGTTTCTTTTGTTTCTCCGACTTGTGCGTCAATTGGCAGAAAATAAAACGGGTTTGTCTGGACTGTCTGCTCTTCAAGCTCGAGAAATACCTCTATTGAACCAATTGGCTGGTTTTGTTCAAAAAACTGCCATGCCTTTCCTTCTCGAAAATGCGGCACAATCGTCACCTGGTAGAGGCCTGTTGCAGGGAGTGGCTCGACTGAACCATTTTGTGACTTGTAAGAAAACTTTGTTTCATCTGAAACAAACTTGCTCCAGTCAGTAGCGTATTCCTGCATTGGCAAAAACTCTTCTTTTGCAAACTTGTCAAAAGCTGTTAAGAAATTCCTTGAATAGCCGTCTTTTATGAGGAATGCTTTGAACGAAAGCAGTTCTGCCACTTCAAAATCTTTTTGGCTGGTTGTTTCCCTTGCCTTTGCAAGCCTTTTTACAACCTGTTTTGTCAACTGTGTCGCATCACAGTAAACGAACTCTTCGTTTCCAAAATTGCAGGTGTCAAGGCCGATTGAGTCCCATCCCCAGTCAAGCAAAACCCTTGGAAGGCTGGCTTTTCCGGTTTCTCCTATTTGTCCGTTTGCGCCCAAGCATAACCCTGTGCTTGCGCCAGAAAGCCTTATGTGGAATGTTTCGGTTCTTTTTTCAAAAGAGTTTTTAACCAGTTGCGCTGCGAATAGTTTTTCGTTTTCAGAGTCGGCTTCAAATGCTTTCATGA
>JACPKT010000004.1:3145-6145 GCA_016186855.1 Candidatus Iainarchaeum sp.
CCCACCTTTTTCAAATGGAATTCCAAACATTGCAAAAACCTTTACTCCTTGCTCTTTTGCCTTTTCAATTGCGTTTTGGAGTGAAATTGTTGGAGGATTGTTTTGGGCGTCGGTTGTGGCTTTAGGTTGTTCCTCTCCTTGTGGTGGTTGTGTTCCAAGGGGTCCTGTGTCGGAAAAAATTACTGCGGCCTTTTTTGCACCCTCTCTCCAAGAGTGTTTTGCAAGGGCATCTTGTAGGGCCGGCCCCCATGCCTCTTGTTCATCGTGCACAGTGTCATCTTTGATTAATTCTGTTTCACCCCATCCTGCACTCTGGCTGGCGCACGGAATGCTTTCGTCTGGGCGTCCAATTGCATAAACTGTTCCCAAAGCATCAATGCCTGAATTTGAGATTTCTGAATTGATGCCTTCAATTTTTTGGCACATTGTTTCTTTTTCTGCCTTCATGCTGTTTGAAGTGTCAACCAGGTAAATCATGTCAAGCTGTGCCGGAAAAGTGTCGCTTGCAAAGTCTTCTATTGTGATAAGCGCGAATTCTTCTCCTTGAATGTTTAAGTTTTTGATTTCAAACCCTGTTTCGTTTCCAAATTCTTCTGAATCTTCAAAATAAATTGATTTGATGTTTCCGTTTTCCTCAAGCCAGCTTTCAATTTTTCCGCCTGAATCGTTTGAAATTTTTAGTTTAAGGAATGCGTTGGGGTCGGCCTTGTCAAGGTACAAATTCATTCTTTCAGAAACATTTCCTGTGTCGCTTGCAGTGTCTTTTAAGGGCACAAAAGAGGAATCGGCTTGGGGGTTTGAAAGCTGGACAAAGTCTTTGATTTCAAAAGTGACGTTCGCATATCCTTCGTTGTACTTGTTGCACACAAGCATTTCAAAATCGTTTATGCCTGCCACGGTTTTGTCCTTGATGTCTATTGGCGCGTTTTCAATGGTCGTGCAAACGGCTTGGGAATAAACATTTGCAAGTGTCTCGCCTGAAAAGTTTTGCGTTTCTTCTACTGTAGAGCAGTTCGTTGACTCGATTTTATAGCCAGTGCAACTGTCTGGTTCAAGTCCGGGTACCTGTTGTTGCTCGTTGTTAAAAAATTGTGAAAACAGTTCAAGAGGGTTTGGGAAGCCGCCGATTCCCTGTCCGAACGGTAACTGGAAAACAGCCAATCCAGTGGCAAGGGCAGGCGCATTTTGGTTTTGTGCAAGGTTTCCTTGGCTGTTTTGCCCGCTTTCTTGTTGTTCTAAAATGCTTTTTGGCAGGGGACCCATTGCTGGTATTTCAATTCCTTTTCCGTTGACTAAAATATAGCCTCCTTCATCGAATGTGATGTCTTTTATTGAAGCGCTTTCAATTTCTGTGCCCAAAAGCAGTGTTTGTTTTCCGCTTTCTGCCTTGAACCTGCAGCTGCTGCATGTCTGGTCAACGGTTTGTGTGCCTAAAAGGTTTTTCATGTTTTGTGATAAAGTAATCTGGATAGCTAAAAGTGCGATTTGGGGCTGGGAGGAAAAAACATTCAGGCAGTTTGCACCGCCAAAAAGCGCAAATAATGCACAGGCTTGTGTAAGCGATTGGATAAGTACGTCTTTCATAGTGATTCTTGGAATTTGTTCGCCTTGCTCGCTTTCAATGGGCGCTTCAAGCCTGCTGTTCACCTGCCGTGTTTCGTTGGGAGTTTCTCCAAGCGAGCCGTAGAGTTGCGTGCTCCATTTGAAGCTTTGTTCTGGAAAAAGTTTTTGGTGCTCGGGGTTGAGTGAAGCGTTTGGCGTGCCGAGTGCAACCAGCGGGTAGAAAGGGTCAGCTGTTTTCACTTTGCAATTGTTTGAAATTTTTCCGGAATCTTTTGGGTTAACAAAAAAGCTTGTTTTGTCTATTTCAAAACAGTAACCGTCTGAAACGCTTTTTGGGTTTACGAGAATTGTGAGCCTTTCAATGTCGCGGAATTCCTGCTCTTCCTTGAATTTTGCGCGGATAATTATTTCGTATTCTCCCAAAAATTTGTCAGCATTCACTCTTACTTCAATGTTGTCGTTTTCTTTGAGTTCAAGGTTTGGGCTGTTGTTGTTTGAGATCACTGACAGGTTTTTTAAGTTTTCAATTGTAAGGGGTTCTCCTGCAAATGGCTGGTAGAGGTAAAATTCAACCGGTTTTTGGCAAGCGTTTGAATTGATTTTAAAATTTGCTTTTTCTTTGTGCGGAATAATTAATTCTTTTGGAGAAATTTCAATGCAGTCAAATGCTTTTTTTCCAGCGTCAGAAAACCGGATATTGGTGCTCACGGGCAATTCTATTGTTTTGGATGGGTTGAAATTGAATGCCTCTGCTTTTAAGAAAACTTTTTGCCCGGCTGAAAGGGGTGGCACTTGCAGAAAATACGTCCCTTTCGAGCTTGAAACATTCAGTGCGTCAAGCAGTGTTGAAAAATCTGGCGCCAAAGAAATTTTTATCAAAGCATTTTCAATCGGTTCACTGGTTGCCTCATCAACCACGCTGACAAGCAGGTTGTTTAGCGCGTTTGGCGCAAGCTCTTTTGGCGTGACGGTTGCTTTGAGAGTGTTTTTTGCAAGGACCCGAAATTTCAGCGCGCTAAAGGCGTCTGCCCGGTTTACCCTAAGGCTTGCCTTCAGCTCCACACTGCTTGCTTCAATTATGGGGGTTATTGTTATTGGTGTTCCCTGCGTGCTTGTGTCAACCTCTAGCAGTCCTAATGTGACAGACGCAGGCTCTATTTCAATTGCGCCTGTTTGGAGTTCGTCGGAAAATGTGAGCTCGGTGTTGGAAAAGCTTTCTCCCGCGCCGTCCCAGTTCCAGATTTCATAGTTTAATTTGTATTCAATTTCCTGTACGAGGTCAAAAGTGTCGCGTGAATTCAATTGCACTGCTGGCTCTTGCAAATGCTTTTTTGAAGGGTCTTCGATTGAAAAAACAAAGCCAAAGTTTGGGCAGTTTGCGAGTCCACGCACGCAAAATACGGGGTCGCCAAGAATGAATTCTTTTAAGAAAAGGCC
>JACPKT010000034.1 GCA_016186855.1 Candidatus Iainarchaeum sp.
AAAAAGCTTTAAGCGATTTAGCGCAAGGATTAAATGAAGGTGCTAATTAATTTTTTTGGTGTTTTTTTGAGCAAATTAAAGGAAATGAAAAAAGAAGTTAAAGAAAAGCCAGGGATGGATTTTTCGCTTGTTTTTTTGGCAGCACTTGGGCTGATTATTTTTGCAATCCTTTTCTTTTCATTTTTTGGCACTCCGTCTGCAACAGCAATTGATCCAGTAGAACTTGTAGATGACGATCCATTCAAAGGGCCAGCTTCCGCAAAAGTGACAATTGTGGAATTCTCTGATTTTCAGTGCCCTGCGTGCGGTGCTGCCTACCCTGTGCTAAAACAGCTCACACAAGAATATTTTGACAGGGTGAAATTTGTTTACAGGGATTTTCCGCTTTCTGCAATCCATCCATTTGCGCAAAAAGCCGCCGAAGCCGCTGCGTGTGCAAACAAGCAGGGAAAATTCTGGGAATACCATGATGCGCTGTTTGAAAACCAGCAAAAGCTGGCTGTGGTGGACCTGAAAAAGTACGCTGCAGACCTTGGGTTAAACACAGCTGATTTTGCTGCCTGCCTTGAGCAAGGAGAGTTTGCGCTAGAAGTCTCAAATGACGCCGCTGATGCAGGGCGGTTTGGCGTCCGCGCCACGCCCACTTTTTTCATCAACGGAAAAATGTATTCAAACATGCCTTACAGCAGGTTTAAGGAAATAATTGACCAAGAACTGGCAAAGCAATAACTTTCTAACGTTAAAAAGATATATTTATATATGTCTTTTTTCAATATTATTTCAAGCAGCTTTTTGTAACCTTAACAAAAAGGTTAACAAAAAGGAATAATTTATAAATTATCGATTCAATAATTATAAATCAAAAACTGAGGAGTGGTTTTGGAATGACTGAAAAACTTTATTTGCCTGTAAGCATTTTGCTTTCAGCGCTTATTTTGTCTGCAACAATGTTTTTGGTTGGGGGCGCGATTTCTGAAAGGCTTTCAACCGGTTTAGTGGTCGCAGGAAG
The DNA here is from genome assembly GCA_016186855.1 of Candidatus Iainarchaeum sp. Lineage (GTDB taxonomy): Archaea > Iainarchaeota > Iainarchaeia > Iainarchaeales > GW2011-AR10 > JACPKT01. The sequence goes on from JACPKT010000034.1 coordinate 1,010, forward strand.
CGGTTCTAATACAGGCAGCACTGCTGGAACAATTCAGACCGCGCCAACTGCGCCTGCGCCAACACAGCCAAGCGGCGGCACTGTTGACATGACTCAATTAATCAAGGATTCGCACTTAATTTTCGGCGACCCGAATGCAAAAGTAAAAATTGTCGAGTTCTCTGATTTTGAGTGCCCGTTTTGCGGCAGGTCTTTTCCAACAGTAAAAGCCCTGGCGGAAAAATACGGGTCCAATTTAGCTATTTATTATGCCCATTTCCCGCTAAGTTTCCATCCGAGGGCAAGGCCTTCAGCACTTGCTTCAGAGTGCGCTGCAGAGCAGGGCAAATTCAAGGAATACCATGACAAGCTGTTTGAAAACCAGACTGCTCTTGATGACGCAAGCCTAAAAAAGTACTCTTCGAACTTGGGCTTGGATACGGCAAAATTCAACCAGTGCCTTGACTCTTCAAAGTACGCGCAAAAAGTCGACTCTGACACTGATTTGGGTTCAAGGAGCGGCGTGAGCGGCACCCCGACTTTTTTCATCAACGGCCGCTCTGTTGTCGGTGCGCAACCACAGTCAAGTTTTGAAAGTGTAATTGACTCTTTTCTGAGTTAAAATCCACTTTCTTTTTTTATAATAATTCAGAGTTATATTATCGTCCCGTCGAAGACGGGACATGTATGCGGCAGCTGCTAAATCAGCTGGCAATTTAGTGCCACTTTCAGTGGCGCCGGTCCCACTTTAGTGGGACAAAAGTGTCGCAACAAATTGACGAAAGAATATTATTCAAATTGTTCAATTGTCAATTTGTTGGCCTGATTTTGCAGGCGGTGCAAACTGGCGCAACAGTTTTTTTATAAATCTATTCCTGTTTTTAGGGCTGTGTTAATTATTCCCAGCTGTTTTTTCCTTTCATTGATTTCTTTTGGCGTATAACAGAATGGCTCTATGTCTTGGCCTATTGGCTTGTCTGATAGTTCAAGTATTTTGTCAATTCTTTCTCTGTAAGGCGTACCCTCAAATTTTTCTGAGACAATTAAAAGGTCCCAGTCGCTGTCTTTTAAATAATCCTTTCCAGTCCTTGAGCCAAACAGCTTGACGATTGTAGGCTTGAATTGTTTTTTTATTTTGCCAACCAATTGCTCTATTTGCTTGCTTGAAGCAATTTTTTTTCCAGCCATTCCAGCAACTCCTTTGCGTCTTCTAATATTTCTTTGGTAATTATTTGGTCATAAACATTAGCAGGTATATCTCCTGCCGCATCGGGATAACGGCTAATAATGAAATAAAAGCACACACAAAATAATGCCTCGTTTTATAATTTTCTTGTGCTGCACTAAAATCAAAACGGGCTTGTTCAACCCATTGCTCTATTTCCTTGCGCATTTAGAAAAATATGCTAAAAGAGTTTTAAAAAACCTTTGAAAGCGTAAAGTGTAAATTAAACGAGACCGCAGAGGCATAAAAACAACCCCTGCAACTCTATGCAAAGCGGGGAGTTAAAGACTTGGAATCACAAAAAACATAGTATTTTAAAGAAGTGAAATCTAATTTTAGAAGGTGATGCGTGTTCCGCAAGTCATCGTGTATTCGACCAAAACCTGCCCTTATTGTCATTTGGCCAAAGAGTTTTTGAAGGCAAACAGCGTAAAGTTTGAAGACGTCGATGTAGGAGCGAACGTTTCCCGTGCAATGGAAATGATTCAAAAAAGCGGCCAGCAGGGTGTTCCGGTAATCGATATTGATGGCAAAATAATCATTGGTTTTGACAGAGAGGCAATAAAAAAAGCCTTACACTTGGCTTAATATTTCTTTTCTTATTCTAATTTGTTCCTTGGATTGATTGTATGAAAGAATCGCCTGCAATGGAACTGCATAGAAAACTGAATCTGATTCTTTAAAACTTCACTACAAGCTGAAAGGAAAACTTGAGGTTTTTTCAAAAAGCCCTCTTTCATCCAAGAGATTGCTGGCGTTAAATTACACGCCTGGGGTTGCAGAGTCGTGCAGGAAAATTTTTTCCGACCCAAAAACAGTTTTTGACCTCACGATCAAAGGAGATACTGTTGCAATTGTAACTGATGGTTCGCGTGTGCTTGGCCTTGGAAACATTGGAGCAGAGGCAGCGCTGCCCGTAATGGAGGGGAAAGCAATGATTTTCAAGGAATTTGCAGGAATAAATGCCTTTCCAATCTGCATTAAATCACAGGACCTAAATGTTATTGTTGAAACAGTGCGCCAGATTTCTCCGGTGTTTGGGGCAATTAACCTTGAAGACATTGAGGCGCCGAAATGCTTTGAGGTGTTAAGGCAACTTTCGGATTTGGG
>JACPKT010000035.1 GCA_016186855.1 Candidatus Iainarchaeum sp.
GAAAAAAATGGGGCCTTTAGACAGAGATGATGTTGGCGGAGTATACGTTCACGTGTACCAAAAGTGAAAACAAATGAGCGACACAATTGCACTCAAAAAACAATGGAACAAAGTTTACGACAACTTAAAAGGAAAAAGACAATCAGTCTGGAGAGAAAATGCATCGCCTTTTTTTGTAAACAAAATAGACTACTTCAAGCATCTTGGGTTAAAAACAGTTTTGGATGCTGGCTGCGGGGACGGTAGAAATTTAATTGAATTCACAAAATTAGGGTTTAAAGTTACAGGAGTTGACGTTTCAAATTCTGCACTTGAAAAATGCAAAAAAAACTGCAGGAATTATAAAAATTTTCATTTAGAGGAACAAGATCTTGAAAACCTCAAGTTTGCCAAAAACTCTTTTGACATTATAATTTGCGATTTTGTAATGGCCCACATGGAAAATCCAGAAAAAATTGTACAAAACTTTTACAGAATATTAAAGAAAAATGGTTTTGTCCTAATTGAATTTACTTCAACAAAAGACCCACATTGTGGGCAAGGAAAAAAAATCAAAGGAAACGAATACACGCAAAAAGAAGTATACATCAGATTTTATGACATTAAAGAAATAGAAAAAATAATGGAAAATTTCAAAGTTCTAACAATAGATTCACAAGAATATACAGACCCTCCACATGATTCTGGGTATATAAGAAAAAGCAGGCATAAACATCATTCATATTTTGTTTTGGGAACTGTTCAATAAAACATTGTTACTCCTTTTTATTGCCATTTTTCTTCAGCAGTAATTCTTACCATGACAAAGACAACTACAAGGTAGTTGGTTGCCATTTCCCAAATCCCAAGAATCAAAAAAAAATTATTTTTTAGCAAACTGAATTGCCAAAAACGGGTTTTTTATTAGGAGCGCTGATTCTTCGTCTTTTTTTTCCTTGTCAGGGTTCAAGAACAAGAAAAGGGTTTTTTTGTCAACCACGCAGTAGCGCAAATCGCTTTGCTTAAAAACAATTTTCACTCCTTTTTTTGAAAGCGTTTCGAAGTTTTTTTTAAACTCGGCTTTTTTCCTCTCAACCCCTAATGGGGTGGTACAGAACAAAACTGACTCGCTGCAGTTTTCAAGCTCTTTTGAAATTTTTGAATAAATGTTTTCCTGCCCTTTTAGAAGTTTCACTTCCTCAACCAATACTGGATGGCGGCTGTTTTTTGAAAAGGTCTGCTCAATCAATTTGCTGATACTCGCAATTTCCTGAATTTCTTTTTCAAGCAAGTTTTTTTTCTGCTCGCCAATGTTTTTGGCAACAGCGGAAGGCAAAAAAGCAGAATAAGACACGGGCCTTGAAAGTTTTTTTTCAATAAAGCCCTTTTTTTCAAGGCTTGAAAGCACGTCATAAACCCTTGCCCTTGGAATCAAAGAATGCCTGCTGACCTCTGATGCACTGGCATGGCCGACTGAAAGCAGGGCAATAAACCCCTTGGACTCGTACTCGTTTAACCCAAGCTTTTTTGCCAACGCAACCATTTCACTCATTTTACCACAAAAAAAAAGTTTTGATATAAAAAGGACAAATTGGTATTTATAGATTTCCATTCAATCAGCGAAGGGATTCGCAACAACGAAAAGATTCGTTGACAATCTGTATGTGCCATACCTTCGGTAGGGCGAAAATACAACCTCAAACAGATCCATGCCCCGTCTACGACGGGGCAATAATATTTGAAATAATTTTCAATTAAAATAAAAAAAAGTGTTTAACCTAAACCGCCAATTATGGCGCCTATGCGGCCAAAAAATCCTGCCCTATGGGATTCAGAAATTTTTCTTTTTTTCTCAATTTCGCCTTTAAGTTTTTCAATTTGTTCTTCAAAGTCGTCTGCTTCACGGTCATCAAGCGATTCCCTCAAATCTTGCATGTCCTTTAGCCTCTCATCCATTTCTGACGCAACTTCATCAGTTGTCTGCGCGTGGGACTGTGAGCCAAAAATATTGCTTACAAAGTCTACGGATTGCGCTGACTGCTTGAACTGGTTTTCCTCTTCAGCAATCGACAAGGCAGTGGCCTCAATTGCAGTGTTTCCTGTTTCCTCTGCAATTTCTAAAAGGCCAAGCGCTGCCTCGAAAGATTTTTCCAGTGTCTGTGTTCTTTGAAGTTTTAATCTTTCCAAAGTGCACTTGCTTTTAACCATCCTTCTGACTAGTTCATCCGCTTTTGAGGGGTCAGATATTTCATTGCAGGTTACTGCAACTTCCTGCAACTCGCCTTTTTTCCTTGTAACCTGCAACAGGCAAACCTCTTGTTGCGCTTCAGCGCGCTCCCTAAATTCAAACAGTTTATCAGACATCTGTAAAGCCATCTGCTTGCACATTGTATCTGCCATTCCACCCGCATTATCAAACTCGCCGCCAAATTCCTTCATTTTTTCAACAAGCTCGTCCACGCCTAAACTGCAATCCTCATCGGAAAATGGCCCCATGCCAAAACCTGGACCGCCAGGAAATCCTCCAGGACCACCTGGGCCAAAACCAGGGCCTCCGCCCCCTCCAAACGAGTCACCACCAGGCGGCCCAAATGGCACACCAGAGGGCCCTCCTTGCCCAAACCCTTCTCCACCAGGGA
>JACPKT010000017.1:0-7238 GCA_016186855.1 Candidatus Iainarchaeum sp.
CCCAAAAGAAACTTTTCCCCTTATTGCGTTAACCTTGATTTTCACTCTTTCGCCTTTTTTTACGTTGGGGATAATTATAACATAGCCTTTTACTTTTGCTATTCCGTCCCCTTTTTCCCCGAGGTTTTCAATTGTTACCTCGTATGTGTCCCCCTCTTTTACTGGGATGGGTTTTTGAAACCGTTTTTGGTTATATTTGCTAAATGGCATATAATTTGATTCCTCCTTTTAATGAAAAAAGCATTGAATCGTTCTGCCAACAACACGGGTTTTTTTGTGGAAAAAACAAGTGAAAAATCAGCATTAATTTGACCCAATCCTTTAGCAATATTACTCATTAAAGCTCTTTTAAAGGTATCTTTGCTCTTTTTTTTTGGTTTTTTTTATGCATTTTTATCGAGGTAAAAGAGGGCACTGGAATAACCAAGTTGCTGACGAGGTTTATTTTGTTTCAATTGTCTTTTAGGCGATCCAATGTTTTTGTTGAATTCAGTTTGCAGCGATTGATTAACTTAAAAGTTTTAAGGCCGGTTAACATTGGCCCTAAAGCGTTTTACAATTTTTTGTTAGATGATCGACGGAAAAAGTAGCGGTCATTTAACAACCGTTAGCTTTCCGAATTTTCCAGTGCTCAGCTGTTTTTGGCCTTGCCATTCGCTGCACCAGCCGTTCTCTATTTTTACAGTGCTTCCCTCCTTAACTTGGTCAATTTGTTCGTTCCAGAGGGAGAGCTTTATTTCTCCTGTTTTGTCTTTTAGTGCTGCATCGCAGACGCGTCCGCTTCCGCGCTCGTTTGCAAACTGCCGTGCTTCGCCTATTGAGACAATTTCCCCCTGCACTTCAGGCACAGAGGTTCTTGATTGTATTTCGCTAATTTTCAATTCGGTTCACCTCACTAATATGCGTGTATTGATTTATTTTATTAACAATTGTATTAAATTATTTTGTTAAGAATAAATTCCGGCTTAAACTCGATTAAGTCAGAGTATTTTTGGCCAGTGCCTGCAAAAATAATGGGTTTTTTGAGGGAATGCAGCAAGGAAATTGCCGCTCCTCCTTTTGAGTCAACATCCATTTTTGTGAGCACAAAGCCGTCCAATCCGATTTCTTTTTCAAATTCTCTTGCTTGGTGGAGCAGATTCTGGCCCACATAAGATTCTCCGACAAAAATTTTTATGGATGGTTTTGACACTTTTTCGATTTTTTTCAGCTCTGCAATCAGGTTTTTGTTTGTTTCCTGCCTGCCGGCAGAGTCAATGAGCACTACGTCAGTTTTTTTTGCCCTTGCAGAGGAAATTGCGTCAAACGCAACAGCAGCAGGGTCAGCGCCATAGTCATGTTTTACTATTTTTACTCCAAGTGCTTTTGCGTGCACTTCAAGCTGTTCGATTGAAGCAGCCCTGAAAGTGTCAGAAGCTGAAAGTATAATAGTGTGCCCGTTTTTTTTCAGAAGATGGGCGATTTTTGCAATTGAAGTGGTTTTGCCTGCACCGTTTGGCCCCAAAAAAAGAACCACAAACGGCTTGTGCCGGTTTGCCTGTTGCAGGAAATCGATTTGCTTTGTGTGCATTGCCTCAAGAAGCGCTTTTTTTATCTCTTCTTTTAAAACCCCCGAAACATTGGAGTCTGCAGGTATTTTTTTTCCTTCAAGTTCTTGACCGAGTTTTTGCACAATTGCAGAAGCAGTGCCTGCCTCAACGTCTGCTTCCAAAAGAGACAACTCGAGCTCTTCCAAAAATTTTGACACATCTTTTTTTGAAATGGTTATTGTTCCAGTGAATGTTCCCTTTATTTTTTTTGCAATTCCAATTTTTGCTTTCAGCTCCCTTTTATCGCTTTTTTTTTGGCGCTTGTGGCCGTGGCTTGTCTTTCGTGCCCTTAACTGTTTTTTCTTCTTTTTTTTCAAGCAGTTTTTGCTCTTTTAGCGCTTGCTCTTTTTTTTGCTCAACCATTTCGCCAAGTTTTTCCGCAAATGCCGAAACCTTTTTTTTCAAAAACTCAAACAAGCTGACACCCTATCTTATTTTTCTTTGCTGTGCAATTCTTGAGCCTTCCCTCAAAACTGTTCCAAGTGCATTGACGTTAATGGCTATCTGTTGCTGGTCCCGCCTCACTGATTCAAGCGCGCGCTCGATGCTTTCTTTCCTTTTTTCAAGCTCTTTTTTTACGTTCTCTATTTTTTTTAACTTCAAAACTCCTCCGGCCATTGAGAACAAGACGCTTTCATTGTCTTCTGTGTGCGCATTCAACAGAACTCCTGCACCAAGTGGCACGAGAATTTTTCCCTTTTCCTTTGCGATGGCATCCATTGCGGCAATTGAAGAGTTCAGTTCGTTTAACGCCAGTGCCAAATTGTTTATCCTCAAGTTGAGGTCTTCAAGGCGCGAATTTTCTGCTGCAAACGCCTGCAGCATTTGTTCTTGCGTTAGCCTAATCTCTTTTCTTTCACCCATTCAGTTTTCCTCTTTTATTTCCTCTATGAAAATGTGCCTTCGCTTTATTTTTTGTTTAGAGCCAAAAATTGCCAAAACCTTTTCTTTTGCCGTGTTTTCATTTTGGGCCCCTACTGTGGTGGAAAACTTTTTTTTCTTTTTTTTTTCAAGGAAATGTCCGCTTATTTGAAAAGTTTTTGTTTCCTGCACTTACTCCCCCCTTAGCGCTTCGTCGATTCTTATCATTTCAAAGGGCGTTGTGATTTCACCTATGAGCGCGCCCTTGGAGTTTGCAACCACGTCATTTCCCACAAGTCTGTCGCCATAATTTGCCGTTGTGGGCTGGCCGTTCACGCCAAAAATTTTTTTCAGCTCCAAAAACTCCTGTTCTTTCACGTTAGGGTGGACTATGAATCCCCTGTCTGTCGCGTGGATGGCTGAGCCTACAAGTACTGTGTTTGCAACATTTTTACGGACCATTTTCACACCAAAAAATTCTTCAAGTTCTGCCACTTCTTTTTTTGTCAAAAGAGTGCTTGCAATTCCGCCGTTTTTATTAATTGAGACAAGGTTTCCCAATGCACTGTAGCCCCTAACCTCTTTTATTTCTAACCCGTTTTCTTTAAGGTTTTTTTTTTCAGTTTCCTCAGCTATTTCAGGCACTGCAATCTTGTTTTCAAACAAGGTGCAAAGAGCCCCTAATTTTTTTTCACTTAAAGACAGCGGTACAAGCGCAAAATCCTCGCTTGCTCGCGCAAAAATTCCAACAAAAGGGCTTGAGTTAACTGTTGTTTTTAAAAAATTCATTCACTTCCTTCCCGTCTTTATTTCAACTGCCTGAGATGCCCTTTCTTTTTCCCGCTTTTCCTCAATTTTTTGCTTTTGCTCTGGTTGCGCCTCTTTTTTTGGTTCCTCTTTTTTCTTTTTTTCTTCCGCTTTTTTCCTTTTAATGTCTTCTTCCAATTGCTTTCCACCTGCCAAATAAACAGCCACGTTTTTCTCGGTTTTTAATAGGACTGCACTGATTTTTCTTGGAATGTTTTTGGAGTTTTTGTGCAAGAACTCGTTCACTTCCTCTGAAACCCAAACCCCTGTGCCCTTTTCATGTTTTCTGACAAACGAGTTTATTTCATTCAAGGCTTTTCTTATTCTTTTGTTTTTTGGTTGCAAAAAAACCTTTCTAAACGAAATCACTGCGTTCATTCTTTCCAGCTTCATGTTCACTCTTTCCTTTTCTTCCAGCCGCTTTTAACCCTTTTTTTGTTGTAAACTTTTCCCTGCTCGCTTTGCTTTTTCTTGAAAAGATTCCCAAAATCCGTTTGCCTCCAGTGTCTTTTCGCCCTCTTGTTCCAGATTCTTTTGGCGGCTTTCTGCATTGCCCACACAGGCGCGTTTGTCAGCCCTGCGCCAATTGATTTTCTTTTTGAAATCAAAAAATCCTTTTCTTCACTGCTTTTGTTTTTGCTCATCCTATTTTCTCCTAATTGTGAACTCTTTTTTTTGGCTGCCTAAGTTTTCCAGAAGTGATTTCAGCTCGCTGTCAGAGACTTTTCCCTCAAGCTGTCCCTGCTGTAGCAACATTAAAATCGACTGGATTGCGCCTGTGTATAACTCTTTGTTCACAAGGCGAACATTGTAAAGCCTCTGTCGCGCCTCGTCAGTCAAAACCTTCCTAAGCATTGATTCAATTCTCATCTGGGCTTCCATTTCTTTTTTAGCCTGCTCTCGCTCCGCATTTTTTTCAGTCATTTCGAGCCGCTCTCTTCTTTTGGTTTGGGCTCTTTTTCTTTCGGTCGTTCAGCTTTTTCGCGCGCCCTTAAATCTTCCCTGGCCTTTTTGATGATTTCATCTTCGGCCTGTTTTTTTTCAGAAAAAACTTCTTGTACTGGGGTTTCTTTTTGTCTGACTTTTACCTCTTTTGCCATTTTGCCCAAATAGCTCTGCCCTTTTGGCGTGATTTCGCGCCCCGTTTTTCCCTTTTTAATCAGCCCTTCTTTTTCAAGCGACTGCAGACAAGTGCGGATTATTTTTCCCCCTGCCATTCGTTTGTGCTGTGGCCTAACTCCCCTGTTTTTTCTTCCGCCATAGTATGTGCGAAGGCTTCCTGTTCCAACTGGCCCGTCCTTGAAAACACGGTAAAGGACTGAAGCCGTTCTTTCAAACCACCACTCGCGGTTTTGGGGCGCGCGCTCAACGTGGGTTCCGCTTTTAACCCACTTTGACCACTCAGGCTGCTTTAGCCTTTGCTTGAAATCGCCTGCAATTTCCTTAATCAGCTCACTTGCGTTTACGTCAAAAATTTCCATTCAATCCCTCCTCTCGGAGAAGCCTTGTTCCATGCCGTGCATTGCACAGCAGAACTCTAATTCAAAAGAACCAGAGTATAAAAAAAATCTGCCAAAAAATGCTTTTAAAGGGTTAGGTTTAAGCGGCGCAGAGCTCGTTTACACAATTTCCGGAAGTGCAGTCACTGCCAGAATTGCACGCCTTTCCGTTGGCGCATTTTTGAGGCGTTGGAAGAAAAGAGCACACTCCACCGCATTCTTTTGTCGATGATTCAATGTCTGTCTCGTTCTGGTTTTTGGAGCCATCGTTGCAGCAACCGCTAATAGTAGTTTGTGGTGCTCCTGCTGCCTCTGCCTTGCACTGGTTATATTGGTCAACTTTACACCACCGCGAGTTTCCCTCAAGAGTCACTTGTTGTCCGCAGCAGCTGTCGGGTGCTTTCCTTGAACAGAAGAGGTCAAAGCCGGTTTCGCTCACTTCTTTTTCAGAAGTTGTAGCGATTCCAACCACGACCGAAATAACTATGACGGCAACCATCATAACCCCGCCGAGCATGAGCAAGAATTCCAGTGAGCCCTGTGCTTTTTTCATGTACAATATTAATTGGTGTTTGGCTATTTATTTTTTTGGTTTAAGAGAAGTTTTTCTTTCAAAACCGCACTCAAGGCACTTTATTACCAAAAACGGTTTCTGTTCTGTGTGCTCGCAGTTTTTTCCTTTTTTGAGGAACGCTCCGCATTTTTTGCAGAACATTTTTTTTAATTCCGCTGGAATGGTTGCCTTATTTTTTGAGCTGATTTTTCTTGCAAGCTCTACGTATCGTTTGCTATAGTGTGGTTCTTTTTCAAACGCGTTGTCAGCAAGTTAAAATAGCCTGTAAATGCGCTCCAGCGCTATTTTTTGTATTTCAGTTTGCCGCATTGTTTTACCTTGTTCTGGCCCGCAAGAGCAGGATGTTTGCAACGATTTTTGAGCCAAAAAAAGTGTAAGCCCTGCTCTTGTTTGTTTTCCACATTTTGTAAAATTTCCTGCACTGCTCGAAAAACTGTTCGTCTGTTGGAGGGAAAGGCGTGCAAGAATACTGGAGCCCCAAGAGCCCGGGCCCGACTTCATCGTAAATTTTCCTAACGTCTTGTGGGAGTTGTCTGTGCTCTTTTCTCAAAAGCGGTCTGATGCTGACAATTCGCAGTGTTCCCTTTAAAACATCAATTATTTGCGGCAGTTCATCCAAGTGTGTTACTCGTAAAACCCTCCCAAGTTTTGTCACTCTTTTGTCATCTTTCCTGAACTTGTCCAAAGAGCTTTCGTTTGTACTTTTTAGTAGCGAATTTGGCTCCATTGTCCTGACTTTTGTGACAACTATTGCCCTTCTGTGTGTTGGCCTTCTGTTTGCTGCATACCTTTCTTGTGGTCTTCGCCTTTTTTTTCCGACCCTGATGGCGTGGTGAAAAAGTGTAGTGTCTCTAAATGTTGGCATGGATTCACACTATAAATTAATGGAAAGCTGTATTTATTGGTTTTTGTCAGTGGTTTCTTTTCTCATCTTTTTTACGCTTTGAGTTTTTCCAGTTTTTTGTTCAAGTTTTCATATACTTCGTTTTTCTTTTCATCACTTAACCTGAACAGTTTTTTTGCTATTGCGTTTTCTGTAATTGTGAAAATGTAATTTGTTTTGATAACACTCTCTTTAATCGCCCCGTCTTTTTTTGTTAGCCGTATTCCTTTCATGTTAGTGTTGCTTGTTATTCCTGCAACAACAACATTGGCAAACTCTTCAAATAAAACAACCGCCGGCCTTTTTTTTGTTTCAAAAGAATCCGTAAACTGAACTTGTGCTAAAACAACCTGTCCTGCTTCAAGCATTCTCCCAAGCCTCGTCTTCTTTGTTGTCCCAAAGCTCTTTCATTTTCTCCTGCTGAACCCGATGAAGGTATTCATCGTACTGGTTTCTATGTTCCTTGTCTTTTTTTAAAAGCTGGCCAATAAGTTCTGAATATGTTTGTCTTGGATAGCGCTTTGCTTTTTTCATTTCATTTAAGATTTTTTTTTCTACTTGAACAGTGGTAACATCAGGCATATAAAACACTATAGATAGAATATAACAAATTGTATAAAAATATTGCATTTTTTCCGGAATTTGACCTGTTTGTTGCCGTTTCTCATTCTTTTTCACTTTTTTAGTTTCAGTTTTTTTGCGTTCTTTTCGCTTATTTCTTGTTGTTCCAGTGTGCCACCGGTTTTAATTCCGTATTTTTCAGCAAGGTACAATATTTCGTGGACATTTTTATCCAATAGTTTTGCTGTCAAGCTTAAGGAAATCCTTCCTTGTTCGTATAGTTTCATTGCGTATTCTTCTGCGCCGGTATAAAGCAACTGTTTTATGGCCGTGGTCTTGTCTGTGTTTTCTTCTCTTGCCCTAAGTTCTGCCAATTCCATTATTGGTTTTTTTATTCTTAGAGGGTAACTTACTGAGCTCATTTTTCACCCACCTTTATTTTTCTATCAATTTTTTCAAAAGTA
>JACPKT010000017.1:7248-8042 GCA_016186855.1 Candidatus Iainarchaeum sp.
TTGTTCTTTGTTTATTTTTTTTTGTTCATAAATTTTGTAAATTAAGTCAGCTGGCATGATAAATGAAATTTTTTCTTCTTTTAAAAATTTTAAGAATTTTTGGTCATCTGAAACTATTGCATCCGCTTTTAAAGAATTGAATAAGTGAATGGAACTTGTTTCTCCAGGTCCAAATCCGTGTTTGGGTTCAAGTTTCTTTTGAACGTCCATGTCAATTGAATATTTTTTCATTTTTACCTTGTTTTTCTTTATTAATTCCTCAATAACGTCTGCGTCTTCAAATTGGAACGTTTTTCCTTCAGTTACTGCTTCATCAAAAATCTCTTGTGAAATATATGAATCAAAGCACTCCAATGCCACTTCCAAAACACCAGATTTTGCCATCTTAATCAACCCATCCGAGTCAAATACAATTTTGCTCATTATTATACAATCTTATACAAACAGTTTTTAAATGATTTTCATCTGTGGTTTGAAAAATTGACATATTTTTACATAAATTTTTGACAAAAGCGTTTTAGAGAAACTCAATGCAATGCAAGAAAGGGAATACAAAAAGTCTTTGTCAATGGCTGTAATCCAGTTATGTTGAAGTCTGGTACTCGCGCCCACTTCAAAGCCTTTGTATTGTCGTGCCATCGCAGATGGCACACATACGCGTTCCAGCCGGGCGCAATCGGCTAATGCAGCCGCCGGGACTCGAACCCGGGTCAAGAGCTTGCCTCTGTATTTTGGTGTAGTTGAAATATTTATAAGCCATTGAGCGAAAGCGAAATGGCTTGACGTATGCGTTG
>JACPKT010000018.1 GCA_016186855.1 Candidatus Iainarchaeum sp.
CAGAAATTGAGGAAAAAATTCAGAGGAAACAATAATGCTTGCAGTTATTAGAATCAGGGGCACAATTGATATTAAGCCTTCAATCAAAAAAACGCTCGAGCTTTTGATGTTACACAAGGCAAACCACCTAGTGCTGCTGCCGCAGACAAATCCAATGACAGGAATGGTTGAAAAAGCAAAAGATTATGTGACTTTTGGAGAAATTGGTGAAAAAACATGCGCAAAGCTTCTTGAAAAAAGGGGGAGGCTTTCAGGTGGCAAGAGGCTCTCAAAAAAATTTCTTGAAGAACACAAACTCAAAGACTTTTTTGAGCTTGCAAAAACCATTATTGCTGGTGAAAAAAAACTTGCCGATTTTGGCATAAAGCCGGTTTTTAGGCTTTCCCCCCCAAAAAAAGGCTTTGAGCGGGCAGGAATCAAAAAATCCTTCAAAATTGGTGGAGCGCTTGGAAACAGAAACACAGACATAAATCAGTTAATTGAAAAAATGGCGTGAAAAAATGGTTGAAAGGAAAAGGAAAAAGAAAAACAGGCTTCGCGGTCAACGGACAATGGGCAAAGGCGACACAAAAAACAAAAGGGGTGCTGGAACGCGCGGCGGGCGCGGCAGAGCTGGCTCTGGAAAACACGAGCGAAACCTTTATTTCCATGAAGTGGGGGCGCTAAGAAAGCTCAAGCCAAAAAAGAAAGGACTTGCACTAAACCTCAAAGACATAAACAGGATGCTGGAAGAGCTGGGGCAAAAAAAGGAAACAGAAAAAGAAGAAGGGCTGATTGTTTTTGACGGAAAAAAAACCGGTGTCAAAAAAATTTTAAGCACAGGACACCTTGTGCACAAGGCCGTTTTCAAAAACGTTACTGCAAGCAAAAAAGCTATAGAAAAAATAGGGGCAAGCGGTTCAAAAATTGAAAACCAGAAAGAAACTTTTGAGGAAGCAGAGCAATGAGCATTTTAGATATTTTGGAGCCAGTGTATCGCATTTTGCCGGAAGTTAAAACTCCTGAAGTGCAGCCGCCGATAAAGAAAAAAATTTTTTGGACGGCTTTGGCACTGCTGTTGTTTTACATAATGGGAAACATAAATGCAATTGGTGTCATTGGAAGCAATGCTGGCCCACTTGAACAGCTGCAGGTAATTCTTGCAAGCAGCATTGGCTCCATAATTAGTGTTGGAATAGGCCCGATTGTTTTGGCGTCAATAATTTTGCAGCTACTTGTTGGCGGAGGGCTTTTAAAAATTGACCTCACAGACCAAAAAGACAAGGCGCGCTTTACCGCAATGCAAAAACTTTTTGCAATAATTTTGTGCTTTGTTGAGGCAGGCGTTTATGTGCTAAGCGGCTTGGTGCTTGCAGCAAGCGGAATGACATGGATTGTAATACTGCAAATAGCACTTGGCTCGATTGCACTTCTTTACCTGGACGAAGTTGTTTCAAAGCACGGAATCGGTTCTGGAATCGGAATTTTCATTGCAGCAGGGGTTGCTGGGAGCGTTATTTGGCAAATTTTTAATCCAACTTATTTTGACCCAACCTACGTTGACCCAACAACCGGAAACGCAGTCGGAAGAATCATTTTCGACCTGGCAAACGCCCAAGGATACATTTTTTTGTTTTTGCGCGAAGCAGGCTCTAACATTGGACTTGCATTTGTAAGCTTTTTAAGCCCAATTCTCTTTTCAATAATTGTCTTTTTAGTGGTTGTTTTTGCCGAAGGAATGCATGTAAACATCCCGATTGCAATAGGGAGAGGGGGCTTTAAGTCAAGGTTTCCTGTAAAGTTTTTGTATGTTTCAAACATTCCAGTAATTTTGGCTGTAGCACTTTTTTCAAACGTACAGCTTTTTGTCTCAGTGACCCAGGGCCGATTGAGCGCAGTTCCATTTGTTGGAAACTTTTTGAACAACTTTATGGTTTTTACATCACAAATAGTAATCGCCCCAAACCGCCTTGTGCAAAACATTTTAACGGAAGGCGTCAGCCCTCTGGTTCTACAACAGTTTGCTGAAAGCCTGTTAAAGCTGCAGGTAATCGGCCTTGGAGGACAGATACTGCATGGAATTTTATACGTAATAATTTTGACCGCGGTGTGCATTTTGTTCGGAAAGCTTTGGGTTGAAATGGCCGGGCAGGGCCCAGAAGCAGTTTCTGCACAGCTTGAAAAATCCGGAATGTTTATTCCGGGCTTTAGACGGGACCCGAGGATAATAAAGCAGATTTTGGACCGCTATATTCCCCCAATAACCATTCTTGGGTCGGCATTCATTGGACTGCTGGCAGGCTTTGCGGACCTCACTGGTGCACTCGGAAGCGGGACCGGAATACTGCTGACAGTGGGCATAGTTTATCGGCTGTATGAAGAACTTGCGAAAGCACAATTGCTTGAAACTCACCCCCTATTGGGAAAACTTTTAGGATAGTGAAAATCGTGAAAAAAAGAGCAAAAATGGGGGGTTTTTTATTGTATTGGTTAAAAAATTATTATTGCTTTTCCCCTAAAGTTTCGCGATTTTTTGGAGTTGATTTTTAGATGGCAGTATTTGGCGCAATGATTGAACTTGCATTGATTTCAATAGCCCTCAGCTTGTTTCACCGAGTTCTGGCAATGAAAGTCGGCAACCAAAAACAACTAAAAGAACACCAGGAAAAAATGAAAAAAACACAGGAAAGGATAAAAGAACTGGTAAAAAAAGATGATGAAAAGTCAAAGCGGGAAAGAGAAGGACTTGAAAAAGAAATGCTTGAGTCCATGAACATAATCATGAGCGGCTCAACAAAGCTCATGCTGGTTTCACTGGTAGTGATTCTGCCAGTATTTGCAATCATGGGTTCAGTGTACGGGCAGGAAGTGATAAACCTGCCGGTTCCAGTTCCTTGGGTC
The DNA here is from genome assembly GCA_016186855.1 of Candidatus Iainarchaeum sp. Classification (GTDB taxonomy): domain Archaea; phylum Iainarchaeota; class Iainarchaeia; order Iainarchaeales; family GW2011-AR10; genus JACPKT01. The sequence goes on from JACPKT010000018.1 coordinate 2,881, forward strand.
AAAACTGGTGCAGAGCTTTTTAATCCAATCACTTGGGGAATACAAATTTACAATCAGACAAACTGGATTGGCTGGTATGTGCTTTTTTCGCTTATTTTCAGTCTCGCTATTTTGAACCCATTGGTAAAAATTTATGAAAATTCAAAAAAGAAGGAGTAAAAAATGCCGACAAGACACGAGCGCTCAAGTGAAAAAAAATTCGTTAAACTGACAGCAGGAAAAACAAAAATAAAATATTTTAAAGGAAAGCCAAAAAAGCACCATTGTGCACTCTGCCAAGGCATGCTTTTCGGCGTGCCACACTCTCACAAAATACACGAGCTTGCAAAGCTTTCGAAAACACAAAAGCGGCCCACAGTTGTTTTTGGCGGCGTGCTTTGCTCTAACTGCCGGAAAAAAGTATTTGAAGAAACAGCAAAAGTGAGCCAGAACCTAAAATCAATTGATGAAGTCTCCTTTAAAATCAAGGAATTTGTGCAAACCGCAAAGCAAGTGATGGAAAAATGAACAACAGCAAAGACAACAGAACACCATTTGAAATTGGAAGGGTTTGCATTAAAACCGCTGGAAGACAAGCTGGAAAAAAAGCGGTTGTGGTGAAACTGTTTGACAACAATTTTGCAATAATCGACGGGAAAAACCTAAAAAGAAAAAAATGCAATCTTAACCATTTGTTTCCAACAGAACAAAAATTTGACATAAAGGAAGACGAAAAGCACGAAGTAATCGTAAAAATGCTTAAGTGATAAGGAATGGCAGAGCAGAAGGAAAACATCCGATACATTGTTAGGATTGCTGGAAAAGACCTTGACGGCACGCTTTCAATAGAGCGCTCTACTCGGGCAATTAGAGGAATAAACCACAGGATGGCAAAAAATATGTCAATAGCTTTTGAAAAAAAAAGCGGAATTGTTCCAAGCACTAAGATGGGGGATCTGACAGAAGAGCAAAGCAAAGTGCTTGAGGACGTGATACTTAACCCGCAGAATTACGGACTACCATTGTGGTCTTTTAACAGGCAAAAAGATTATGAAAGCGGTAAAAGTATTCATAGGTTACAAACGAATTGGAGTTTTCAAAAAGACAGGATTTCCAGAGGCTGAGCGAAATAAAAACTTATAGGGGTCTTCGGCATGGCTGGGGTCTGCCTGTAAGAGGCCAGAGAACCAAAAGCACTCATAGGGGAAAAGGCCCTGTTGTCGGGGTTTTAAAGAAAGAGGCAAAAGAAGCGGTAAAACAGGCTGAAAAAACAGCTGAAAAAAAACCCGAAGAAAAAAAGAAGTGAAATAAATGGGCGGCATAAGGAAAAGCAGGAAAAAATACGATAACCCGAGAAAAAGATGGGACAAGACAAGAATTGAAGAAGAAAAAGACCTCACGAAAACATATGGAATCAAA
>JACPKT010000036.1:0-2779 GCA_016186855.1 Candidatus Iainarchaeum sp.
GCTCCGCTTGTGCGAAAATTTGAAAGAAAAAGTGGCTTTTTCATTCAGTGAAGTGCAAGAAGTACAAGAAATTTCCCAAAACCATTCAGAGGCAATGACTGCATTTGAATCGCTTGAAATGCTGCAAAAAGGTTTTCCAGACCTTGTGCAAAAAACGGTTTTTTTGGCCCTGGCAAAAAAAATCGGGGAGCAAAAAAAATACTTTGGTCGAACAGGCCTAATGCCTGCAAAAGCCCTTTCCAACTTGGATAATTTAAAGGAAAGCTCTCGTTCACTGCTTTTGGAAACAAAGGAATTTTTTAAAAAAAGCTTTTTGGCCTACCTTGAAAAAAATACTGTAATAAGTGCAGCACAGGAAGAAGTGTTGCGGGCAAACCAGTATATTTCATCGAAAATAAAAGTGGCAATAACAAACAGCTTGAAAGGATTTGCGGAAAAAATTTCCTTAAAAATTGCCCAACGTGCTTGGCGCAAAATTTGAAAACGAACAGTTAACCGCAGAGCTTTCAATGGTTCCGCTCGGGCTAACACAAATTGTTTTAAACTCCAAAACACTACTTGCAAAAACAGTCGAAACAAGCAAGCCAGTATTCTTAACGCAGTCAAGCGCGCTAATTGAAAAAGAAATCCAGATCAAAACAAAGGCCCAGATACGGCTTTTGGAAATCCAGACAGAAATAGAGCAGGCAGAAAAACTGGCGCCTTCCACAGTCAACGTGGTTTTCCGCCAGCAAACAACTCCCTTCAGCTTGGACAAAAAAAAGCTCACATTCAGGGTGCAAAATGCTTCAGACGGCGAAAAAATAAGCGTGTTTTTTGAAATACTAAAACCCCTTGAAACGGGATTTGAGCTTTTGGAAAAAAATTTGGTGGACGAAAACACTTTTGAGTACATTTTTTTGGCAAAAATTTCAAACACAACTGATTACGAGTTCAAAAACGCGCGCATAAACCTTGCGCTTCCAGCAGAAGAAAAAACTCTTTCAAAAACAAAAGTGTTTGATTCAACAGGAAAAGACGTTTCATTTGAAAAAACAATTTCAGACAGCATTTCAATTTTTGGCATTGACTTTTCACCAAAACAAAAAAAAGAACTTATAATAAAATTTGAAGCAAAAAACGGTTCAGAATACTGGAAAAATTTCCTGCACGAACTGGAAGAAAAAACGCAGGCGCTTTCATTTAGTGAAAACAGAGAACTTGCAAAAAAATCACTGGAAATAATTGGAGAAATTCTGCAGGCAAAAAATTCAGACCTATCACAAGGCAAAAGCGTTGAAAAAATAATTGAAATATCAAAACAAGTGCAGGAGCTTGAATCGCTGGCAAAAGCGTCTGAAAGCGAAGTTGCAAAATTCTTGGAAATAAAAACACAGCTTGAAGAAGAAATTAAAGAGCTAAAAGAAAACGCAGCAAAGCTGGAAAAACTTGGCTTTGCACACGATGCGAAAACACTTGGGCAGACAATATCCAAAACGGTTTTGCTTTTGACAGACGCGCAAAAACAGCTGGAAACCAATGCGAAAGAAGCATTTATTTCAATTTTAAGGGCAAAAAATGCTCTGGACGAATTTTTGCCGCAAGAGCTCATTGAAGAGACAAAAAAGCAAAAGAACCTCGCAATGGAAAAAGCCGAAAAATTATTTGCGCTAAAAACTGACGAACAGCAAAAAAAAGAAATAATTCAGACAGCAAAAGAAATTGAAGACCTGCTTTCAAAAAACGAGTTTTTTTTGGCCAAAGAAAAAACAGCCGAACTGGATGAAAAGACAAAAAAACTGGAAGCAGATGCAAAAGAAAAGAAAGGACAAGAAATCGCCAACAAAATGAAAAAAGCCGCGCAATTCAATTCATTGGCGCAAAGCATTCCACAAAAAATAGAGCAGCTCAAACACCTCCTTGAATCAAAAGAAGCAACTGAACTGGAGTATTTTTTTCCAACAACTATAGAAAGGCTGGAAAAGCACCTGCTCAAATTCAATTCACTGGCAACAGCAGAATTTTTGGAAACAGCAAGCACTTTGAGCCTTGATGAAAACCAAGAAATTTCAGACCAGTTAACCGCACTGCAGGCCCTTGGAAACGATTTTGAAAAAACAGTTGAACAGCTTGAAAAAATCGACAAAGAACTTTCAGGCGACATGGAAAAAATAGAGCGCGATGCAAAAACAGTGCTTGACTTTGCAATTGCAAAATCAAAAACCTCGCGTTTAAACGACGCCGGAAAAGAAGCACTGCTTTTGGCAGAGCAAAAAATACAAAACGGTGAATTCATGGAATCAATGCAACACTCAAAACAAGCAGTTGGGCTGATGGCTAGTGCAGAGCCACCAAACATCAACATTCCAATAGCAGTTTATCCGCTGGCGGCAATACTGGTTTTCGCCCTTTACTTCAAATACCTTCAAAGCAAAGCGCCAAAGCCACAGAAAATAAAAATCGAAAAGGCAAAATAGCGCGAAAAGCTTTTAATTGGTTATACGCGTATAATTATTGTGGCAGTATGCAGGAACTGGAAGTTGTGTTAAAAAAATGGGGAAATTCCATTGGGGCAGTTTTCCCAAAAAAGGAAGTTAAAAAAGAGAAATTAAAAGCTGGGCAGAAAGCAATGGTCATTTTGAGAAAGGTTAAAACAGAGAACCCACTGAAAAAGACATTTGGGATTTACAAGTTTTCCAGGCCAACTGAAAAAATCCTTAAAGAAATTGACAAAGAAATGTGGGGCGACTGAATTGTATTTTTTTGACACATATGCATTCTTTGAATTGACAAAAGGCAA
>JACPKT010000036.1:2816-3506 GCA_016186855.1 Candidatus Iainarchaeum sp.
AATGAAGCTTATTCAAAATTCCTTTCTTTTCAAGCAATCACAACAATTTTTAATTTGGCTGAATTAAATTTTGCACTTAAACGTGAAGGCAAACAAGATGCAGATAGAACAACAAAAGAATATGAACAACTGCTTGTCGAAGTGATTGTTGATGACATATTTAATGCAATGGATTTAAGAATCACGAACAGAAAACTCTCAGCAGCCGATGCAATTGGCTACACTGTGGCACTGCGATACAACGCAAAATTTTTAACCGGCGACAAGGAATTCGCAAAAATGCCAAATGTAGAGTTTGTGAAGTGATCTAACTAAAAAAACCAGCAAAATCTCCGAAAAAAAATCAAACTTTTGCTGCAAAATCTTTTTAATAGTCCATTTCATATGGACTTTTTTCCGGCAACCTTACTTTTATTACCTTTCTTAACCCCTGCCACTATACTCATTTTTTTGTTAAAGCAGGTAAAAAATGCTTACAAAAAAATTTACTATGGAAAAATAATTTTTGAAATATTACCCCCCCCCTTGTTATATTATTTGGATTACTAAGTTATTTGTCCGTTATATTCCTACTTGTTTTCCTATTATTGCCCATAATTTTATTATCACAATTATATTTAACTGGACTCATCTTCTTTAAGACTGCAGCCGACCTTGGAAACAAAAAGATTTTGCTTGCAATAGTTTTTC
>JACPKT010000033.1 GCA_016186855.1 Candidatus Iainarchaeum sp.
TATGCGGCAGCGGCAAATTCCGCTGACAACAACGCCAAATTGCGTTGACGAATTTGTGCCAGCTACGCTGGCACTGGCGTGCAATTTCACAAATTCCGCTGGCAAATTTGCGCCATACTTTGTATGGCGCTGGTGCCACTTTAGTGGCACAAAAGTGACACCTGATTTTGCAGGCGGTGTCAATTGACGCAAAAGTTGTTTTTAAAAGCTTTTTTTCACAACTTATATTGCGAGGTGAAGTAAATGGAAATAGTGACAGTAGTGGAAGGCAGAATTCCGTCAAAAAAAGTTGCTGATTTCGAGGCAGCCTATGCGGCTATCAAACCACCTTTTCCGGAAGGTTTTGTGATGTCGACCTTGTTGCACAGCACGAAAGATGCAAGGGCATACCGTATTCAAACAAAGTGGAAGAATCAGGGCCTGCTCGAAAGCTACAAAAAGAGCACTGACACACCCATGGCCATTGCATTATTCAGACGATTTGGAGTTGAGCCCCAATTTGAGTTGTTCGAGGTTGCCAAAAGCCTCCAAAAAGAACAATTTTGATTTTTTAAACCACCATAAAAAAATACTCCTAATTATCGGATTTTTAAAACTTGTCACTTAAAAAATTGTATAAACAATTGGTGAGCTATTTGAAAATTTGCACTACTTGCAACACGCAGATACTGGAACACTATGTTGAGTTCAAGTGCCCAAAATGCGCGCAAACAAACATTATCAGGTGCGACCACTGCAGGACAACCTCAAAGCCCTACAAGTGCACTGAGTGCGGCTTTGAAGGCCCTTGAAAGGTGCGCTAATGCCTGACAAAATGTTTGTAATAATAAAAGTGAATGCCAAAGAAATGGAAAAAGTCGGGGAACTCGCAGAAAAACTGAAAACCCTAAAAAACGGGGAAATACGGGAAGTGAAAAGGGAGCCGATAGGATTTGGCATTGAAGTAATAAAAGTGGGTGCGCTTGTAAACGAAAAAGAGGAAGGGGCGCTGGAAAGGCTCAAAAAAGAAATTGACTCAATGAAACTAGTGGAATACTCTGAAATAGAGGCAATGACCCTGGTTTAATTCATTACGACTTCTTGTTTTATTCCTTTTCCAGCACTTTTTTGTTATGATCAGGCGGGTATTGCTTGAGAACTGGAAGAGCCATGCAAAAAGCGAGTTTGAGTTCGAAAAAGGCACGAATGTTTTGGTTGGGGTTAGTGGTTCTGGAAAGACCTCGGTGATGGACGCAATTTGTTTTGCTCTTTATGGGACCTTTCCTCAGGCGGCTGCAAGGGAAATAAAGCTGGAAGAAGTGATAAGGCAGCAGCCGACAAAAAGTGATTTTTGCAAAGTGACCGTTGAGTTTGAGTACGGCAAAAAAAACTTTGAATTGACGCGCACAATTTTTCGCAACTCCTCAAACCAGGCGGTTCTCAAAGAAAACGGCTCCCTCATGGCCGGCCCGAAACCTGCAGAAGTAAGCAAAAGGGTTGAGGAAATAATCGAGGTGAACTATGACTTGTTCACGCGCGCTATTTATTCAGAGCAAAACCAGATAGATTATTTTTTGAAACTCAACCCTGCACAGCGAAAAGAAAAAATTGATGACTTGCTTTTGCTCAACAAATACGAGCTTGTGAGGGCAAACGCAGTGAACATGCAGAACCGGCTGAAAAAACAGCTTGAAGACAAAACAATGTGGCTTGAGGAATTAAAGGAAGGATTTGACGAAAAAGCACTTGAAGAAGTGCTGAAAAAAATTTTGGAAAAACAAACTGCTGCTGAATTTTCAAAAAAGGAAAAAATCTTTTTGGAGGCCGAACTAAAAAAAGTTTTGGAACAAATATCAGAGCTTGAAAAAAAAATGAAAGAGTTTTTGTTTTACAAGGAGCTTTTAATAAAAGTCGGGGCAGGGGCAGCGGAACTCCAAAAGACAATTTTGTACACAAAAAAAAAGATGGATAAAAAAAGCCTGACGGAATTGCTTGAAACAGAAAAAAATCTTTTGGAAAAAATAATGGAAAAGAAAAAGCAGGCAAAAGAGCTTGAAAAAGAGCAAAAAGAGACACAGAATAAAACAAGTGAACTGTTGGAAAAAAAAGGCGCGCTTGAAGAAAAAGTAGCACAGAAAATAAAGCAGGCAAAAGAGCTCAAGTCCTCAAAAGGAGTGTGCCCGGTGTGCAATAGAAAACTTGAAGAGCATCTTAAAGGAGAACAAAAATTTTTTTACACTTGAAAAAATTCAAAAAGAAATTTTGGCGGCGCACGATGAAGTGCTTGGCACAAAAGACCTGATAAAAAGCGCAAAAGAGCTTTTGGAAAAAGAAGCAGAGCACAAAAATCTTTTAGAGGAACAGAAAAAAATTTCAGAGCAAGTGGAAAAATTAGGTTTTCTCGAAAAAGAAACAAGAGATGCAAGAAATAGCCAGACAAGTTTAAGGGAAAAAATTTATGGCTTGGAGATGGAAATGAAAATAAGCGGAGAGCTCATTGAACAGCTGAAAGAAAACGAAAAAAGACTGATTGCGGCAAAAAACAGTATCAAAGAAATTGAGGAAACCGCAAAGCGCCTTTCAAAGACAATCGAACAGGTCACGATTTTTGTGAACGTGCTCAAAGAAACGCAGGCATTGCTGCGATACTCGCTCATCAACACTGTCAATGAAGCAATGAATGACATCTGGCAAAACATTTACCCGTACGGGGATTTTGAGAGCGCAAAAATTGAAATCAATGAGACAGGCAACTATGAAATAATGGTAAAGCAAAAAATGGGGAGTGGGAACGGGCAGAGGGAATTTTAAGCGGTGGCGAGAGAAGCTGTGTGGCCCTAACGCTGAGAATTGCAATCTCGCTTGTGCTTGCCCAGAACCTGAGTTGGATAATTTTGGACGAGCCCACACACAACTTGGATGCAAACACCATTGCAAGGCTTTCACATATGATGAAAAATCACTTGCCCGGCCTTGTGGACCAGATTTTTATAATAACGCATGATAAGGAAATGGAACTTGCTGCAAATGGTTCGCTTTACTTTTTGGAAAGAGAAAAAGACAGCCAAGGGCCAACAAGACCGCTACTACAGGAAATAAGGTAACCTTATTCCTCGCCTGCTTTTTTTAGCCCTCTTGTAATAAAACCAACTACCTTGTTTCTTAATTTTTTATTGAGCGGAAGGGAAAGAGAATCAAGCATTTTCTTATTTTTTTCAAAATCTGCCCCAAACTGGTCTGGAAATTCTTTTAAAAGCGTTTTTGCCCTTGCCTTAATTGCTTTTGGAACCGCATTTCCCACTTAAAACACTTCCACCCTTTTAATTTCCCCTGAAGGCAATTTCCTCAAAATTGCCATTGGCAAGACCTTTTGTTCAAGCTCTGCCTTTGCAATATCCAAAATCGACATATTTTCATGGGGCTTAAAGAGAGTCGGCGCACCAAGCGCTATTTGCAGGGCACGGGCACTAACCAACCTTGCCTTTTCAAAACGGGTAATTTTTTCCATAAAGGATCCAAAAAAAAATAGAGGAATATTTATTGGTTTTACCAAAAAATTAAAAAACAAGCGGGTTAGACTAAAACGAGATTTCTGGCTCGCGCAAATTGAATTTTCGGGAAAAATTTTTTGCCAAAAAAAGAGGGTTTTTTGACGAGATGAAGGCGCTTAAATTTTTTAGCTTTGTACCGCAAAAACTGCTTTCCTCTGCAAATTTTTTGAAATTTTTAAGCAAACCTGCCTTAATGCAATCGACAGCGCCACTAACCCTCTCATCCAAGAGCCAGCATGGGTTTTGGGCCATTAGGCAAAGCAGCAGTGATTCAGAGACCTTGTCCAATTGCAACTTATAGGATTTAAAATAATGAGAAGAAAAACTATCTTTTGCGTGCTGTGATAAAAGAAAGGTACCTGAAGATGTTTTTTCGAATTCGACTGTGCTAGACAAAGCGCCAACAGCAAAGTGCAGCCGGTCAATTTCTTTTAATTCCTTTGAAAGAAAGGATTCCTTTTTTTTGCAAAACCAAACTTTTTCCGAAAACTCAAAGCTTTTTTCAACAAAATTATTTTTCGACAAAAACCAGTAATCTGCAAGTGGAATCGAGTGTTTTTGATTGGAAAAAAAAGGACCCGCTGGAACAGAATCAAAACCCCATTCCTTCTGGAACTCGACCCTTTGCTTTTTGAACTGCTCGCTTTCGTGGAATTTTTTCGCCCAGCCCATAAAAGAGGATTCAAAATACAGGCCATCGACCAAAAACCTTGCCCAAACAAGAGAAGAGGGGGAAACGTTTTGCGAGTCACCATAATTTTTGCAGCATTCGCAATTAATTGAATCAAAACCCACATTATGAAAAGGAAAAGCCAAAATAGAATTCAGGGATTTCAAAAAACTTATTTTTGCAACACCACTGCCCACAGGGTTTAAACCGTCATTCCCAGTTTTTTTTGGCGAAAAATCTTTTTCAAACAAAATAGGATAACCGTACTTAAAGAAAATGTTTTCCAAAAAAACATCCCCCAGTTCTGCTGAAAAAGCCGGTAAATTTGCAATTTCTGTTTTCAAAATGTTTGAAAGGCAAATTTTTTGCAAAAACTCGCTTGCAGCTGATTCATCAGAATTTTTCAAATCAAAAAACGCTTTTTCAATTGAAGATGAAAAAAGTTCAAAAAAAACCTCAGGTGCAAACATTTTTTCGCTTTTAATCACCTCTCCTCCGCGAATTTCAAAGCTGTCAAAATAGCCCCAGTTTTTTTCAATCAAAAACTGTTTTTGCGGTGGCAAAAGAAGCACTTGCTTGCCAAAACTTGTTTCAATAATTTTTGCAGCTTGGATTAAATCATAAAAAGTTGCTCCAATGACCCGAACTTTTTTTTCATCCAATGCTTCCAGCTTTATTTTTTTCAAACCCCATTTTTTTAGCGCTCCCAAATAGCTTTGATTGTTTGGCAGGAAAAAAAACGGAAAAAACCCATAGCGCTTTGAAAACTTTTTTTGGCCACTTGAAAACTCTAATACTGCCTGCCGCTTTTCAGGAATATATGCGGCTTTTGCAAGGAATGCCATGCAAGGATTCATGAAATAGGTGTTTTTTGGGCAATAAAAACACTTTTGGAACTGGGTGGATTTCCTGTGCGAAAAACGGCTTTCAGATTTCCGGTGCGCTAGAGCGTGGAAGCCAAATAGTAAATAAATACTAGATAAAGAAAGAGAAGGAAAACTGCCTCCTGTACAGTGATTTTCCACTGCGTGTAAGCTGAAACCATGAGCGAGACCGTTACCAAAATCAACAGGACAAAGGAGAACGCGAATTCCTCAAAAACAAAAACAACCGGCGAAACAAGGGCAGCGCCGCCAAGAACCAGCAGTGCGTTTGCAATGCAGCTGCCAATGATGTTGCCAAAAAAAATCCCGGAAAAACCCTTTTTTATAGAACTCACTGTCACGGACAGCTCCGGCAAGGAAATGCCAAAAGAAATCATGGACAGGGCAATGATGCCCTGAGAAATCCTAAAATACTCCGAAATGGCTATTGCCCCCTTTATTGTCAGCTCAGAGCCAAGCCACACGGTAATGGTACCCAAAAAAAACAGGTAAAAGTTTTTAACAACCCTGTCAAAAATCTCGGCTTTGTACTGTTCCAAAAATTTCCCCCGCTCTACGTTTTCGTTTTTTTCCAAAAATTTTTCCATGAAAGCATCAGTCTCCTGAGAAATCAGCCCAACGTACGTCTGTGGATTTAAGCCGTGCTTTAAGAAGCTTTTGTAAACGCCCAAATTCAGAAAAAAATAGCTGAAATCATAAAATGTTTTCAGATAGTTCTTGAACTGGAAAAATTTTGCAAACTCGAGCTTGAACTTGAACAGGTACGAAAGGTAAAACAAAAACAGCAAAACAAGGACAAACGCCTCAGAAAAAGAAACAACGCCGTCGGTGCTGAAATAAAAAACCAGGATGGTGGCCAGAACCAAAAAAAACAAGTCGTTTTCAAACACCTTTTTGTCAATATCGAGGCTTTTGGAAAAAAAAATCCCCACAGGAACCAGCAGGGCAATGGTTACAATGTTTGCCCCCAAAAAGCTTCCGAAAACGATTCCAGAAGAAGAGTTCAGCGCAGCATTGAGCGAAACAGCAATGTTTGGAAGAGAAGTGCCGACGGCGACCAGGCTTAAGCCA
>JACPKT010000052.1:0-828 GCA_016186855.1 Candidatus Iainarchaeum sp.
GCGCATTAGGCCTCTCTGCCACCCCCGCAGCTGCAAATTCAGAAACAAATTGGCAAGTGAAATAATTATTTGTGTATTATTTTGTCAATTTGTTGTGGCACTTCCACGGAAATTGCTTTTATTACTAAATTTTGCATCTATAGTTTTTTTAATGCAAGGACTGCCTCTTTTGGGTTCTTGTGTTTGAAGACAAAAGAGCCTGCTACAAGAATGTCTGCCCCTGCATTGACTGCTTTTGCGCCTGTTTGCAGGTTTATGCCGCCGTCGATTTGGATTTTGCAACACAATTTTTCTTTATTGATTTTTTTGCGCAAAATTTTTACTTTTTCCAAAGAGGATGGAATAAACTCTTGGCTGCCAAAGCCTGCCTGCACGCTCATGACTAGTGCAATGTCAACAAATGGCAGGAATGGAAAAATTTTTTTCACATCCAAGTCGTTGTTGAGTGCAATTCCTGTCCCCATTCCCAAATCGCAAATTTTTTTTATGGTGTTTTTTGGGTCTTTTGTTGTTTCAACGTGAAAAGTTATGGAGTCGGCGCCAAAATCTTGGAGTTTTTTAAAATATTTTTGGGGTTTTAAAACCATCAAGTGGCAGTCAAAAAAAATTCTTGTTTTTGGCCGAAGGAATTTTATGTCCTTGATTTTGTTGCCCGTGTTTGGAACGTATCTGTTGTCCATTATGTCCCATTGAAGCATGTCTGCGCCGGCTTCTTCTAATTGTGGCAACCAGTGTTTTGTCCTGTTGAAATCTGCGAAAAGAAGGGACGGCGCTACGAGAGGCATTCAAAAAAACCTTTTTTTTGTATTATATATAGGATTTTTTTGT
>JACPKT010000052.1:843-3390 GCA_016186855.1 Candidatus Iainarchaeum sp.
ATTTTTTTGTCGGCAAAATTTTAAATACTACTTTTTTTATAGATTGATTAATGGTTATAAATTTCAAAAAGAGTTGAGGGTTTGAATCCATTGTTGCTTTCATGGCAGCAGTTTGCTGGTGTAGCGGTTGTATTGCTTTTGGCATTATTTGTTGGAAAAACATTTTTTGGCCAAGAAAATGCAAATTTATCTGAACCAAATCTGTCAATTTCTTCTATTGGCTCTGCGATTTCTATCCAGCAGACAGTGGAAAGAAAAAATAATTCTGGTGAATTCTCCTGTGTTTTAACCGCTGTTTATTGGGGCAAAGACACGGTGTTTGAAGGCGAAACTGTTTCAATCACGTTGGAGGCAAAAAACTGCGATGAAAATGAAACGGTTGAACTGGAGCTTTGGGAAAGTGACGGAACCGCCGGCAGCGAGCGCGTGGCAGAAGTAATTTTTGAAAACGTTCTCCTTGAAAATAACATGAGTAGAGTTGAATGGAAGTCAGTCTGGGTGCGTGACTTTGGCGACCCATTTGAGTGGACAGTGCAAAACAGTGGCAGTTACTTGTCACAGTTTGACCCAGAGTATTTTTTGAAAGCAAGGCTTGGTAAAAATCCATCCAAAGAAATTTTTTCAGAAAAAAATTTGATTGTAAAAAATCGTGTGGAAAATTTGATACTGGATTAAGCGCGCGGTTTTCATGGAGGCAAACTTTGCAGCAGTGCCATCAACTATGGCACCCCTACATGCAAGTTGTTGCCTGACTTTGCAGGCACGCGCCATTCTTGAGATATTTATGAGGGTTCGAAGAACCCTCGATGTATGCGTCTTGTCGGGGCGCAACCCGACGCGGAGAGGGAGATTCGAACTCCCGCATCCTTTCGGATACCAGCTTGCTCGAAACATTTTTCATTTGAAAGGGTCATGTTTGTGCCCTGTTGAAAACAGGGCACTTATTTTTTTCGCAACTTTTTTCCAAACCTTTTTGTTAAAAAAGGTTTTTTTGCGAAGCCAATTTTTCGCAAACCTTTTTGTTAAAAAAGGTTTCTCAAGGCTGGCGCGTTAAACCGCTCCGCCATCTCCGCACTGTAAAACAAAATTTTTCGCCCGTTTTGGTTTATTTTTCCATTATTTCGGGTTTTTTTAGTATAAAATTTTTATTGACACAAATGTTTAAATATAAGTTTTGACGTTAGCTGTAACTGCTTTTTATGAAAAAGGTTCCAATAGTGTTGGCGTTTTTTTTATTTAGCTCCAGTGTGTTTGCACAATTTGGTGCGCCTCCAAGTGGGTTTCCCGGAGAGGGTGACCAGTTTCCTGGGCGACCGGGAGAGTTTCCGGGTGGAGAAGGCTTTGGGCAGGGCGGGCCAGAGGGAGCGCCTTTTGGTAGTTCTTTCAATTTTGAAGGCAGGGCTGGATTTAATTTTGGCGAAGCATTTGACCCTACGGCGTCAGATATCGGCGGTGGGGGTGCGCATTTGGTTAATTTAAAGATTTACAATCGCTTGGTTAAGGCTCTTTACAAAACCCAGGACAAATTCAAAGTAGCATGTGTGCAGGAAGGTGGGGAGGAATCGCTTGTTTCAGAAATCAAAAGCATTTATGAAAACAATTTAAGTGAAATCACTGATATTTGTAGAAGATATGAGGAGAGGGCAGCCAATTTTTCAGAGGATATTTGTGACCCCACAAAGTCATTGACTAGTTTTCCTGCTCCAAGATTTTTAAAACAGGCAGCAGAAGAGGTTGGGGTTACATTTGGTTTTAACATGACTGCGTCTGATATGGAAAAAGTTTGCATTGCGGTTGCACAAAAGGAAATGTCAAAACAACAGGAATTCATGGAAAAGAGGTTTAGACAGGATGCGCAAAGGTTTTTGGATGGCTGCCAGCAAAGAAAAGAGTCTGAAGAAAAAATGAGGCAAAGGGAAGAGGAAATGAGAAGGCAAAATGAAGAAAGAATGAACCAGGGACAATATGGTTATGGTCCTCCGCAGGGCGGCTTTCCACAGCAGGGACAATACCCCAATCAAGGGCCATATTATCCACCACAAGGTGATTATCACCCCCCGAAAAATTATCCGCAAGAGCCTTTCAGGCCGCCTGAACAATTTAACCAGCCGTCCTTTTGTGGAGACGGAATTTGCAACGAAGACCCCCAAACTTGCTCTCCTGATTGTGGAAACATTGCTCCACCACCGCAAGAACCCACACAACAATACACTGAACCACCACCTTATACTGAACCTTCTCCTTCGCCAGAACCAGCTCCAAGCGGTGAAACAACTACTCCAACAGAGGGTGGCTTAAGGGGAGAGCGAAGATATTTTTACAATATTTTAGGATTGCAGGAAAATGAAAATTTTAATCCAGATTTTAACCCGGAGTTTGACCCCACAAGAAACGGTTTTGGGTACAACCGGGAATTTGGCCCAAACTTTGAGGACCAAGGGTTCGACCCTTTTGGACCACAAGGTGGACAGCCTTATGGCGGCCCGGGATTTGGCCCAAGCGGTTCCGGTGAATATCCTGGTAGGCCAGGGGAATTCCCTGGTGGAG
>JACPKT010000016.1:0-3240 GCA_016186855.1 Candidatus Iainarchaeum sp.
TTAATTAAATAAAAGTGTTCAAATATAATGAACTTCAATGGCTTCAAATAGACCAAAAAAACAAACAGGAAATGCAATAAAACCAAGGCCACGGCTTTCTTCAAAACTATTGTTAAAGCAACTGATAATTGAACAGATAAGGAGTGGAGTTCGTGACCCAAAAAACATCGCAGCCAAAACAGGTGCAACCGTGCATTATGTTTTTGAAATAATGCACCAATTGGGCCTTTCATCTGAACCAGAAAAGCGAATAATGAAAGAGTTAGCTGCACAAATTCGATCAAGAAATTACTCTCCTGATGATTTGAAAAAAAGATACCGAAAACTCGCTGAAAGAATTGTTGGATTAAATTTAAGGAAAAGCAGCCTTGAAGTGGAATTGTCTGGTTTGCAGGGCGCTCCAAAAAAATCAAGAATCATTAAATTACGCCAGCTGGAAATTGCTGAAAGGCTTGGAAGAATGCAGGTTTTAAGGAATGCGCTTAGGGAAATAATTCCGCCAGATGCATGGAAAAAAATTGAGGCCGAAATTGAAAAAGCCCTGCTTGAATGACTCGCTTTACCCTTTAATATTTCCAATCGGCCGAAGGCCGGCCACTTTTTTGCTTATTCCAAGCCTGTGCATTGTGTCCACGACTTCGCTGATGTTTTTGTATGCCCCGCCTGCCTCTTCCGCCAAACCAGAGTTTGAAGCAGCTTTTACGAAAATTCCTTTTTCTTCAAGCTTTTTTTTGAGAGCGCCTGCATTAAATTCTTTTTTTGCCCTTGTTCTGCTCATTGTGCGCCCGCTCCCGTGCATTGTTGAGCCAAAAGTTTCCTCCATTGCCTTTTGCGTTCCAACGCACAAATAAGAGCCTGTTTCCATGCTTCCCCCAACAATAACCGGCTGGCCCACTTCCTTGAAAACCCCCTGCAGTTCTTCGTGGCCGGGTGGAAAGCTTCTTGTAGCCCCTTTTCTGTGGACAATCAGTTCCTTCATTTTTCCTTCAACTTTGTGTTTTTCCACTTTCGCAATGTTGTGCGCAACATCGTACACTAGTTTCATTTCAAGGCTTTCAGCACTCTGGCCATAGACCCGTGAAAAGCTTTCGCGAATCATGTGCATTATGACCTGCCTGTTCACGAACGCGTTGTTTGAAGCGCAGGCCATTGCAGCATAATAGTCTGCCCCCTCCCTGCTACTGTAAGGGACGCATGCAAGCTGGGGGTCTTTTACCGAAATTTTGTATTTTTTCATTGCCGGCTCAAACATCTCCAGGTAATCAGTTGCAGTCTGGTGGCCAAAGCCCCGCGAGCCACAATGCAACATCACTACGACTTGTTGTGGTTCTTTTATTCCAAGTGCCTTTGCAGTTTTTTTGTCAAAAACAGCATTTTCTTCTGCCACCTGTATTTCAAGGTAGTGGTTTCCGCTTCCAAGGGTGCCAATCTGGCCAATTCCCCGCTGGAGCGCCTTTTTGCTTATTTTGGATGCGTCAGCACCCTTTATGAATCCGTATTCTTCAATTGCTATGAGGTCTTCTTTCCAGCCATAGCCTTTTTCAACGCACCATTTTGCGCCCATTTCAACCATTTCTTTAAACTCGCGTTCACTTATTTTTACAAATCCTTTTCTTCCAACTCCCACGGGGACTTTTTCAAACAACAAATTTACGAGCTCTTTTAATTTTGGCGCAATGTCTTTCAAAGAAAGGTTTGTAGTGACCAAACGCATGCCGCAATTGTTTACAACAAACCCATTTGCAATAAAGTTGTGGTGCTCGTTTTCAACATTGAAATCGTAAACAAAATCATTGAACTCGGTTTCTTCAATTGATACAATCTTTTCCCAGATTTGCCCTGATTTTCCTAAACCTGCAGTTCTTTCTTCCACAAACTCTTCAAATTTTTGGAAATTCATTGAAATTCGCGGGGCAGTTTTTCTTTCTTCCCAAAGGCTTCTTGCAACAAATCTTTCATTTACATGCATATTTCCAATGGCTTGATGAATTTGTTTTAATGTCTGGCCTTTGTGCCTTAATTCTTTTGCAAGAAGAATGCTTTTTTCGCGTTGAACTGTTATATGCTCTTTTATTTTCAAATATTCTATTGCGCAGTTTGCCAAAAAGGATTTCTCTTCATTGTATTCAAAACCTACCCTTGACCAGAATTTTATAAGATTAATTGGTACTGAAGAAATCTGAAGCCGTTGCCTAACCGAAATTTCGCCTTTTTTATTTGTAAATTCCACTCTTTCTTTAATCAAAGAACTTGAAACTTCAAATTCTCCTAATATTTTTTGAACTTGCCCTAAAAATGCGTTTCCGCTTTCTTTTATTTCTATTTTTTTATTCATTGAAAGAACAGGGCCATAAAAATTGTATCCGTGCTTTGTAACTGTTTTCGGGGTTGTTAATTCTGCGCCAAACAGGCCGGCCAAGTAAAGCCTTTTCATCCATTTAGGCGCATTCATTACCCAACTTGGAACATAAAATTCCTGTTTTGTTTTATTGCCTGCAGTGCATCCAAGGCACTTTAAAAGCAATGCCAAAGCAATCGAACCGCACTGCAGACTATGTTCATTAAATGTAAACTTTGCTGTGCCATAATTAGTTTTGAACTCATGGTTTCTCATTCTTGAATTAATGTTTGCCCTAAAACCTATTGCTTCAATGTCTTTTTTTACGGTTTCCAAATCCGATTTTTTGCCATAAACAGAAATTTGTGTTTTTCCGCTTTTCAAAAAAGCCATGGTTCCGTCCCCTTGAACAATTCCTAAAAGTTTTATCAAGTAAGGGATTTTTGGGTTGTTGTATGCCAATGGAATCAAATTTTTTGATTTCAAAAAATTAAAAATCTGCCTGAAACCGTTTTCGTTTCCTTTATAATTTTGCAACAAATCAGTTTCTCCGATTAAAATTTGTTCCGGGGGCTTTTCATAATCTGCCCCTTCAAAAGGGTAAACTGCCACTTCTTCGCTTTTAATTTCAATTAATTTTTTCATTCCGTTTTTTGTATAAAACGGGTGGTCCTCTGAACCAATTATTTCCCTGCCAGGTTCAGTTATTATTTTGAAAATTTTTTTCCCAGAACTTCGCATAAATGCTTTTATCTTAGTTCCAACAATTTTTTTACCTGAAAAATCAACACACTTTATTTTTTCTTTTATCCAGTCATCATTAAAATCAATTATTTTTTTTCTGTAGCCAAATTCGTGCAAAATTTCTGTGCTGCCGGCTAAGCAGTTTATATCAAAACCGA
>JACPKT010000016.1:3256-3809 GCA_016186855.1 Candidatus Iainarchaeum sp.
GTCAGATGCCGCAACCCCGCCGACAGGCGCACCGTTAGAGGAACCCAAAACAATAAATGTAACTGCTTACGAGTTTAACCCCAGTGCGCGTCAGGCATCGCCATTGCATATTTCTGGATTCCGGACATGCAGGCCATGTTTGTGACCTGCTCAAAAACCCCTTCATCCATTTCCCTAAAGAGTTTGTCTGAGGCAAAAATTCTTGCAGGAACCCTCATGTCTTCCTTTTCAGTAGGCGGGATTTCCCAGATATACTCTGAAATCTTGTTTGCCTTAAACTTATGCATGCTTCACCTCCTTGCAGTCGGAATTATAAAATAATTTTTCAAGTTAATTTTTTTACTTTAAATATCAAGCACCACTGTTGCCTTAAATTTTCCTTTTTCTTTTTTTATTTCAAACAAGTGCTTTGTGATTGCTTTCACGTCGTTCCGAAGGCGGCTGTCAGGGTACTTTATGTGCTCTCCAAAACATTTTGCGTCCAGCTCAAACCCTTTTCCTTTTTTTATTTGCACATCGAATTTCCCAAAAACAATTTCCTGTGCGTCCTTTA
>JACPKT010000037.1 GCA_016186855.1 Candidatus Iainarchaeum sp.
CATTTTTAATCATGAAATTAAGCTTTTTTTCTGTTGCAAACTGTGCAGCCAAAACAAGGTCGCCCTCGTTTTCGCGCTTTTCATCATCCACCAAAACAATCATTTTGCCGC
The DNA here is from genome assembly GCA_016186855.1 of Candidatus Iainarchaeum sp. Classification (GTDB taxonomy): domain Archaea; phylum Iainarchaeota; class Iainarchaeia; order Iainarchaeales; family GW2011-AR10; genus JACPKT01. Next base: position 112 of record JACPKT010000037.1, read on the forward strand.
GCTTTAGCTCTGCAACTGCCGCCTCAACAGAATCAAGTCTCTCGCTCACAAACTGCACCAAAAAAAATCTCCTCAATAATTAATTAAAAATGATATGCTTAACAAAAAAGAGTAACCTGAAAATTTAAATATGCGCTGGGCAATAGTTTTAATGGTTAGAGTTGATGGTTCTACAATAAAGATTAGGCCGGTCGACCTAAAACCTTTAAGTTAATTTGAGCGTTTTTTTATGCATTACCCGGTTTTTGGAGAAGCGGATTTTCAGACAGTTCCAAAGGATGCAGAGCAAGTGCACCTGGTAAGGCCGCTGAAAAAAACAGCGCTTGAAAAACTGTTCAAGGGAAGGAACATTAATGTGGTTTTTGCAAGCAAGAGCACGCGCCAGCGCCTTGGAAAAAAAGCGCTTCAACTGCTAAAACAGACAGGCGTTTCGCTTGTAGAGCAAAAAAGGGCGGGAAGAGCCATTTCAATTGACCTGAAAAAACTCCAAGAACTTGTCGAGCTGCACAAGGATTACCAGAGCTTTAGAAAAATAGAAAAACTAACAGGCATCCCAAAAAGCACCGCACACTATTTGATAAAATACGCGCAACGCGCAAAAATCAGGGCAGACAAAAACATCATTTACCTGTAAAAGAAAAACCCCAAACTGTGACTCCAGAACGCGGAAAAAAAACTTGCGGTGGCTTAAGATTTGGCAAAAAAAACAACCAAAAAACCAAAAAAAATCAGAAAAACAAATCAAAACAGCTTAGAAAGCCCCATAGGGAGAGATTCGAACTCTCGCCAACTGCCCCACATAATTTGCACTGCCAACCAATGTGAACTAAAAAAACTTTCACTGGTACAAAATCTCCACTCTTGTTTTTGGGCCAACAAGTGAGCGGAACTTTTGCGGGTCTGCACTTGTGCCGTCCACTACATTGAAATGCATTGGGATTGCAATTTTTGGGGAAAACGAATTTGCGGCCTGCGCTGCTTCAATTTCATTCATTGTGTATGTGTCGCCAATCGGCAAGAGAGCAGCGTCAATTTCTTTTAATTCTTTCATTTCTGGGATAAAATCGGTGTCACCGGCGTGGTAAATTCTTGTGCCTTCCAGTTCGAGCACAAAACCCATTCCAAGGCCGCGCGGGTGAAACCTTTTGTTAATGTTGTAGGCTTCAACCACAAAAACCTTTAGCCCGGGAAAATTAATGCTTTGGCCGACTTTTGTGTTTTTAATGTTTCCGGAGAGCCTTGCAGCACAGGAATCGTTTGTGGCAATCAGGGTTTCTTTTTTTGAAATTTCTTTGATTTTTTGCGGGTCACAGTGGTCATAGTGTTCGTGGGTTACAAAAATGAAGTCTGCTTTTGGGGGATTTGTTGGAAGCTGCCATGGGTCAATGAAAATTTTTTTCGCCCCAAAACCAATCAGGGCGCTTGCATGCTTCAAAAAATCAATTGAACAATTTTCAAGTTTTACCGGCAATTTTTCACCCAGCAAAGAAATTTAAACACCTAAACAATTGTTGTATATGAAAATGATTTTAAAAAAGCTTTTCTGGGCAACTGGGCTAAAAAGCGAGGACTTTTACTATTTTTTCATCGGGTTCATTTATTCGCTTGTGGGAATTGGCACAAGCATAATGATTTTTTCCCAAAACATCGGGCTTGCAGCAGTGTTCCTGATTTCGCTTGCGGCAATTTCACAGGTGGATAAAAAACTGTCTTTGTCAGAAAAAATGCTTGGCACTACCAAAAGCATTGGCACAAAAGTGTTGTTTTTGGAAGAAGTCGTCACAGTAAAGCACACAATCACTTTGCGCAGCGTCTTTGAAGACCACAAAAACCTCTTCAAAATTTACTTTTTCCTTTTCATGGGAATAATGCTTTGCTTTTCAGCAATCACGCTGATTTTGCCGATTGAAAAAAGCTCAGTGCTGTTTGGAGAACAGTTCAAAATAATTTCAGGAAAAGCGTTCACAAAAGAAAACCTTTTAGTGGACATACTGTTAAATAACACAATGGTGCTTTTGACCGGGCTGTTTTTGGCTATCTTATTTGAATACGGGACAACATTCATTATTGTGTGGAACGCAACTGTTTGGGGAACGGCTTTTGCGGTTGCTGCAAAACAATCATTCCTTTTGGACGTAGGAAACCCAACCATTACATTCACAGTCCTGATACTGCTTGTATTCACTTACCTGCCGTTTGAAGCAGCAGCATATTTTGCCTCAAGCATTGCAGGAGGATTATTGAACAAGGCAATGACAAGGGAAAGCATTTCATCAATTCGCTTCAAAATAATTGCCACCCACGCAGTAATCCTTTTAGGGTTCGGAATGATACTATTAGGGTTAAGCGTGGTAATAGAAGTGCAAATAATAGAAATGATACGGGCACTAAACCTAGTGTAAAAAAAACCCTTGCGTGAGTTTACGCTGCGTACTTGCCCCGTTTTCAACGGGGCAGAATACGCATATGCTTTTGAATACA
>JACPKT010000038.1 GCA_016186855.1 Candidatus Iainarchaeum sp.
CAATACTGATTTCAAGAGGTTACCCTATGGAACGCCTTTACCAGTACTGGGGCGGGGACGAGCGCGGAAACATTGTTCCAGAAGGCGTGAATTGTTTTCCAATAGCAATTCCAGTTGGAACTCAAACCCTGCACGCAGTGCGTTTCTCTTGGGCAATGAAATTGAAAAAACAAAAAAGCGTCACAGTTGTTTTTTTTGGTGACGGTGCCACAAGCGAGGGAGATTTTCACGAGGCAATGAATTTTGCAGGCGAATTCCAGACCCCCACGGTTTTTGTGTGCCAGAACAACCAGTTTGCAATTTCGGTTGCAAGGAAAACCCAAACACGCTCCAAAACTCTTGCCCAAAAGGCGTTTGCATACGGCTTTGAAGGAATTCAAGTGGATGGAAACGACGTTTTTGCGGTTTATTCAGCTGCACTAAAAGCAATTGAAAACGCAAGGGCAGGAAAAGGCCCCACAATGATAGAGGCTGTCACATACCGCATAGGCGACCATACCACAGCTGACGATGCCTCAAGGTACCGGCCAAAACAGGAAGTGGAATTCTGGAAAAAAAGAGACCCCATTGAGCGGTTCAAAAAATTTCTTTTTGCTAAAAAAATCCTTGACTTAAGGAAAGAAAAAGAAATAATTGCGCGCTCAACTCTCGCGGTTGAAGAAGCAGTGAGAAAATACGAGGCAACGCCACCCCAAAAGCCAGAGGAAATTTTTAACCACATGTTTTATGGTATGCCAAAAACTCTGCAGCTGCAAAAAGATTACCTTTTAGAGCACCTCAAAAAGCACGAGGGGGGAAAATAGTGGCACAGCTCACAATTGTTGAAGCAGTCAATTTGGCGCTCTTGCAGGAAATGGAGCGCGACAAAAACGTTTTAGTGCTTGGTGAAGACGTTGGAGTGGATGGCGGGGTTTTTCGCGCAACGCAGGGCCTGTTCAAAAAATTTGGTGCAGAGAGGGTAATTGACACTCCTCTCTCAGAATCTGGAATTGTTGGCGTATCAATTGGCCTTGCTGCAAATGGGTTCAAGCCCGTGGCAGAAATACAGTTTTCCGGATTCATGGCGCCGGCCTTTGACCAGCTCATTTCTCACGCTTCACGGCTCAGGAACAGAACGCGAGGACAACGCACCTGCCCAGTAGTTGTAAGAATGCCGTCTTTTGGCGGCATAAAGGCCCCAGAGCACCACTCTGAAAGCGTTGAATCTTTTTTGGCGCAAATTCCTGGACTAAAAGTGGTTGTTCCTTCAACACCGGCTGATGCAAAAGGCCTTTTGGTTTCAGCAATCAGGGACTCTGACCCTGTAATGTTTTTGGAGCCAATAAGAATTTACCGCGCAATACGCGAAGAAGTGCCGCAAGAAGAGTACACGACCCCACTTGGAAAGGCAAAGACAGTGCAGGAAGGAAAAGACGTGACAGTCATTGCATATGGCGCAATGGTGCGGGAAGCAATGGAGGCTGCAAAGCTTGCGGAGCAAAAAAAAATCAGTGCAGAAGTTCTTGACTTGCGCTCTATTTCTCCTCTTGACATTGATGCAGTGAATGCTTCAGTGAAAAAAACAGGCAGATGCGTTGTTGTTCACGAAGGCCCGCGCACGTGCGGTTTTGGAGCAGAAATAAGTTCACTGATAAATGAAAACGATTTGCTTGAACTTGAAGCCCCAGTGGAGCGCGTGACTGGCTTTGACACAATCATGCCACTGGCAAAATCAGAGCACTACTATTTGCCGAATGAAAAAAGGGTAATGGACGCAATAGAAAAAGTAATGGGGTTTTGATGAAGGGAAAAAAAATTCCGGCAAAAAAAAGTGAACGCGTTAATGAGGCCAGCCAATTGGTTAAAAGGTTCAGGCGGGGGGACAAACCAGCTTTGGCTGAATTGTTGAGATTGAAAGAAAACCAAATTGCTGCAACAGCCAGGAGAAAAAGGGTGCCCAAAAGCGTAATTTACATTGAGCTTCTGAAACTATTACGCCATAAAATTAGCAACCCTGCAATGGCTGCAAGCGTTAGTTTGGCTGCAAGGGAAATCAGGCCTTTGAAAAAACCCCCTAAAAATGCAGGAAGAGAGTGGGCTGCAATGCAAAAAAGCATTGAAAGAAAGCCACGTGTTCCGGAAGCTGAAAGATTATGGACAATTACAAAGATTGAATCAATGGTGTCCAGGCATTTTCATATTTTCACCCCAGAAAAAGCTAAATTTCACACTGCCGCATTCATTGCGCATTTTTTTTTAGGGGTTCCGGTGAAAAGATTTGCAAAAAACAGGTCACAGGAAGTTCTGATAGGAAAGGAATTGAATGATGCCCTAGAAGGTCTTAAAAAAGACCAGCGATTTTTAATGCTCGTTAAAGAGCTTGCAGGAGCTGACTGAATTGCCGCTTGAGTTTGCGTTTCCGGATGTCGGGGAAGGGATAACTGAGGGGCAGGTGCTGAAATGGCTTAAAAAAGAAGGCGAGGCAATCAAGGCTGACGAGCCAATTGTGGAAGTTGAAACCGGAAAGGCTGTTGTGGAAATTCCTGCGCCAAAAAGCGGAAAACTATTGATGCAAAATTTTAAGGAAGGTGAAACAGTAAAAGTCGGGCAAATTTTGTTTACGATGGAAACGGAAGAAACAACAGAAGAAAAAGCCGTAGCAAAAAAAGAAAAGGTTGAAGAAACAAAAAAATTGGAAAAAAAGCCAGAAATGCAAGAGCAAAAACGCGAGTCTTTTGGGGTCGTGGGCGAACTGGAAGAAGCGCCGCCGGCGCAAGCTTTTGAGCAAAAAGAGCATCGGCCAAAAACCCAAAAAGAAGAACTGCACGAGCGCGTTCATGCGCTTCCGGCGACAAGAAAGCTTGCAAAAGACCTTTTGGTTGACATTTCAAAAATAAAGGGAAGCGGGCCAAATGAGCGCGTCACAAGCTCTGACGTGCTGGATGCAGCGCACAAAACCCATAGTGAAGAAGAAAAGGCGGCTGTGCCGAATGCTCCAAAAATTTCAATGGACAAATTCGGAAGGGTAATAGAAATTCCCCTTACTAAAGTGCGGAGCGAAATAGCAAAAGCTATGGTGAAATCAATGTTTTCGGCGCCGCACGCAGTTGCAATGGAAGAAGCTGATGTAACTGAACTGTGGGAATTGCGCGAAAATGAAAAAAAGGCCGCGGAAGAAAAAGGCGTTCACCTAACTTACCTTCCATTCATTGTGAAGGCAGTCATTGCTGCATTAAAAGACCATGCGTACCTTAATGCGCGCTTTGATGAGGAAAACCAGAAAATTGTCGTAAAACAGTATTACAATATAGGGGTTGCAGTTGACACGGCAAACGGCTTAATGGTTCCAGTAGTGAAAAAGGCTGATAAGAGAAGCATTTTGGACATTGGGCACCAGATAGAGGTATTGTCTTCTGCATGCAGGGAAAGGACTATTGCTTTAAACGACCTGCAGGGCGGAACCTTCACTGTCACAAACTATGGGTCAATTGCAGGATTGTTTGGGGTTCCAATAATAAACTATGGTGAGAGCGCAATCCTTGGCGTTGGAAGAATTATTGAAAAGCCCGTTGCAAAAAACGGCCAAATAATCGTCGCAAAAGTTTTGCCACTATCACTTTCATTTGACCACCGCGTGGTGGATGGCGCGCAGGCAGCAGAATTTTTAAAGGACCTGAAAAAATTTTTGGAAAACCCGAATTTGTTAATTCTTGATATGGGTGAAAACCCGTATTTTTGAAAAAATTATTTTACAAATTTAAAGTTTTCTGACGTTTTTTTAACTCATTTGCCCAAACATTTTTTAATGCAAAAATTCAAAATAGAGTCAGTTTGCGGCACCGCACGAACTGGTGTTTTGAAAACCGAGCACGGCGAAATCAGAACCCCTTTTTTCATGCCGGTTGCAACAAAGGGTTCGGTAAAATTGCTTTCAAACGAGGAAGTGAAAAGCACTGGCACGCAGTGCATTATCAGCAACGCGTTTATGATTGCCTTAAAGCCTGGCTTGAAAGTGATTGAAAAGCACGGCGGACTGCACGAATTCATGAACTGGGACAAGGCCATTTTTACGGATTCTGGCGGCTTTCAGATTTTGAGCCCTAATTTTTTGCTAAAAATTTCAGATGACAAAGTCACTTTCAGAAACCCTTTTAACGGGGAAAAAGTTTTTTTCACTCCAGAGGACTCCATCAAAATCCAAAACAAGCTAAAAAGCGATGTTGCAATGTGCTTGGATGACGTTCCACTTGCAGGAGCAGACATTGAAAGGTTAAAGGAATCAGCGCAGAGGACAGCCTTGTGGGCAAACCGGTGCATTCAAGCGCACAACAACAAAAAACAGCTTTTGTTTGGAATATGTCAGGGCGGGACAAACAAAAAATTGAGAGAAAAAAGCGCTGAAGAAATAAGCGAAATGAATTTTGACGGCGTGGCAATCGGCGGGCTGGCTATTGGCGAGCCGGAAAAAAAAATGTTTGAAGCTGCAAAAACTGCGCTGAAAATAATTCCACAGGAAAAGCCAAGGTATTTGATGGGCATGGGTTCAGTGCAGGAACTGCTCAAGGCAATCGGGCTTGGAGTGGACTTGTTTGACTCCGCTTTTCCGACAAGGACCGCAAGGCACGGCATGGCTTTTTCCACAAAAAAAAATATCAATATTGAAAAGGCACAGTATGCGACAGATTTGAAACCGCTTGATGAAAAATGCAACTGTTTTGTGTGCACGCAATGCACGCGCGCGTACATTCACCACTTGGTTAAGACAAAAGAGGAAAACGGGCTCAAATATTTGAGCTATCATAATTTGTTTTTTGTGCAAAACCTGATGAAAGAAATTAGGCAGCGAATAATTGAAGGAACATTTTCCAGAGAAAAATCATTTCCTTGAAACAAACTCGTTTTCTTTTATGTAAAAGCGCAGCAGTTTATCTGTTCCGCGGGAAAATAAACAAATTTTAAACCAGATGTCCCAAAAAATTTTTTAATAATTATTAGTCAAACACATTTATTTCAGCCACCTCGAATTTGAAAACCCGGCAATCGGTAACTGGCGGCTGCCGCATTATTGGAGAATATTACCGTCCCGTCTTCAGACGGGACACGTATGCGGTGTAAACGGACGCAAACGTTTTATGAGAAAAACATGAACCACGAGTTCAACTTACAAAAAAAATAAACTGGACAAGCCATAAATATTATCGCCCCATCGAAGATGGGGCATGTATGCGGTGTAAACGGACGCAACCGTTTATGAGAAAAACTTGAACTGGATTTTATTTCTTTGAAACAAACTTGTTTCCTTTAATGTAAAACCGCAGCAGTTCTTCTTTTGCGCGCGAGGGTTTTTCTTTTGAGTCAAGAATGCATAAAGGCCCATTTGAAAGACTTTTTGCATTAAAAGTTTTGCCGATTGCAAGAGCCGAAGTGAGCTTTGCCGGCCCAGAGCAAAGCTCAAGCAAATTGCTTGTTTTGCGGCGTTTTTTCATAAATTCAATTCCTTTTAACGGCTCAAGAGAGCGAATTAAAACGGCGCCAGCAGTTCCTTTTTGTTCTGTTACAACGTTAAACATCCAGTGATTACCATAAGTAAAGTATACATAAGCGTGTCCTGGTGGCCCGTACATTACCCTGCTTCTTTTCTTGCTTTTTGCACTTGCATGGCTTGCGGGGTCTTTTTCCCCAAAATAGGCCTCTGTTTCAACAATTTTGCCTGCAACTGGGCCGTTTGCAAGAATTTTGCCCAAAAGCTCTCGCGCAACAATTTCCGTGTTCTTTTCAAAAAAAGCCCGCTTTAAGCGCATAAAAGACCAATTGTACTAAAAATTTAATTAAAATTAATTAATAAAAGAACATTTACTATTATTACTGTTTATTAATCAGTGATAAAAATGCTTATTGGGCTAATTGGAAGAAACGCTGCAGGAAAAACAACTGTTTGCGAACATCTTAGGACAAAAGGTTTCTACTTTTACTCGCTTTCAGACATTTTGCGCGAAGAAGCAGACAAAACAGGGGTTTTTCCCACAAGAGAAAATTTAATTAAAATAGGGAACGAGCTGCGCAAAAAATTCGGCTCAGGAATTCTGGCCACAATGACCCTTGAGAGGCTGAAAGGAGACAGAAATTATGTTATTGATTCAATCAGGAATCCTGAAGAGGCAAGAGTGCTAAAAAGCATGGGTGGCGCCCGCCTACTCTTCATTGATGCGCCACAAAAGGTGCGCTTTGAGCGCTTAAAAGAGCGCGGGCGAGAAGGCGACCCAAAAACGTTTGAACAATTCCTTTCAATTGAAGAAAAAGAGGCAAAAAGCGAGGTTGAAACAAACCAGCAAATTGATTCAACAATTCCTCTCGCTGACATAACAATTGAAAACGATTCCACAATAAAGGCACTGCACAAAAAAATTGATGACGCGCTCTCCAGTTTTTCAGGAAAGTTTGAGAGGCCAAGCTGGGACCAGTACTTTATTGACGTTGCAAAAACCGTTGCATCGCGCAGTAACTGTGTTAAAAGAAAAGTGGCCTCAGTCATTGTGAAAGACAAGAGAATAATTTCAACCGGCTATAACGGCACACCGCGCGGGGTAAAAAACTGCAACGAAGGCGGGTGCCCGCGCTGCAACGAGTTTGCAGAAAGCGGCACAAAACTGGAAGAATGCGTGTGCTCTCACGGAGAAGAAAACGCAATAGTGCAGGCAGCATACCACGGAGTAAACATTGGCGGCTCAACCCTCTACACGACTTTTTCCCCCTGCCTTATGTGCGCAAAAATGATAATCAACGCGGGCATAAAAAGAGTGGTGTACAATGAAGAATACCCACTGAATGAAACAGCACACAAAATACTTGCAGAAGCCGGAGTGGAACTGGCAAAGCACAGGTTTTAGCGCAATCTTGGACGAAATCTTTCAGTTAAAATTCTCTTCAGCCAAAAACGACCACCATTTAAATGTTGTTATACACAAATAACACTAGATAGTGTTAAAGGCGTTTTTGTGAAGACTGTGACTTTGAAGGAAGAGGCTTATTACAAGCTTTCAAGCCTGAAGGCAAAAAATGAGAGCTTTAGCGATTTAGTTGAGCGCTTATATGAACAAGCCAACCCTTCTTTGGACCAATATTTTGGGGTTCTAAAAAAAGAAGATTATAAAAAAGAACTGAAAGACTGGAAAGAAATAAAGGAAGAAAACAAAAAATTGTTGTTGAAAAAAATTGAAGAGCTTGAGTCAAGATGATTGTTGTTGATTCGACTCTTATCATCGATTATTTGAATGGAAAAGATGATGCAAAAAATCTTTACGAAAAAATTTCAAAAGCAGACCTGATTTTTACCACAATTTTCAATTATCAGGAAACAACTTTTTTGCCCATTCATAAAGACAGTGATAAAAGCTTAGCAGAAGTAAACTCTTTTTTTGAAAAAATAAAATTGCTTTACCCGACAAAAAACTCTGTTTTAATCACAAACAGGATAAGTTCTTTTTTGAAAAAGAAAGGAATGACTGTGGAGATCGTTGATTGCCTGATTGCAGGAATTGTAATTGAAAATAATGCAAAGTTACTGACCCTTAATAAAAAACATTTTCAGCACATGCCGAATCTGGTGATGTACGAAGAAAAATAATTAACAAATTTTAGGACAATTTTTATGCCAGGCGCAATTTTTGAGTGCACTGTTTGCAAAAAAGAAATCCGCAGCGGCTATCCTTCTTATGCAATTCAGTTTGCCGCTTCAAAGCGCGGCATTTCAGAAGCGGAAATAATTGAGGACTTTTTTGAATTCAACAAAAAAATTTTGCGAAAAGAGCCCCAGAAATGCCCTAATTGCGGTGCAGGCAAAGCGGCACTGAAAAAAATCGGAGAAATTGATTAATTTATTCAAAAGACACAAAAACTGTACCATTATATTTAAATATAATGCGTGAATTCTATTTCATATGATGGCTGGTTTGACTACAAGACCTTATCACTTGTGCTTTGAGACGCTTGCAAATGAGCTAAGGCTTAAAATTATTGAAAACCTTAAAGAAGGACCCCTTTCTGTCGAAGAACTGTCCAAGCGGGTTGGCGCGGAGCGCAGCACGGTTTCGCATTCCCTGCAGATGCTGAGAGAATGCAGCTATGTGGATGTGCAAAGAGCCGGAAAGCAAAGGGTTTATTCGCTTAGAAACGGTGCATTTGAGGCCGTAGAACAGATTCAGGGAACAAAAAACATTTTTCATGTGATTGACGACCACATTGAGTGTTTTTGCAACTGTGAGTGCAAAAAAATTAGGGCAAAGGTGTGATTTTGCTGGAAAAAATTTTGGAAATAACCGGCTTGCATGCAAGCGTTGACGGAAAAGAAATTCTTCACGGAGTGGATTTAACAGTAAACAGGGGGGAAGTGCACGCAATAATGGGCCCAAACGGTTCTGGCAAAAGCACTCTTTCAGCGGTAATAATGGGGCACCCAAACTTTGAGGTGACAAGCGGTAGCATCAGGGCTTTTGGAAAAAATGTTTTAGAGCTTGAGCCCAATGAGCGCGCAAAGCTTGGCTTGTTTTTGTCTTTCCAGTACCCTTTTGAAATAGAGGGGCTTGGCTTTTCAAAGTTTTTGCACACTGCATACAAAAACCTGCATCCAAATGAACAAATTACTGTTTTGGATTTTCAAAAGATTGTGAAAGAAAAACTTAAAGAGCTTGAATTAAGCGAAGAGTTCCTGAAACGCCAGCTTAACGTGGGCTTTTCAGGCGGCGAAAAAAAGCGCGCAGAAATTGCGCAGTTGCTTGTGCTAAAGCCAAAGTTTGCAATCCTTGACGAAACCGATTCAGGCCTTGACATTGACTCTTTAAGGCTCGTGGCAAACACTGTCAACAAACTGCGCGGGCCCGCTTTCAGCGCGCTGGTCATCACTCATTATAAAAGGATTTTGAATTATTTGAAACCGGATTTTATCCATGTAATGATTGACGGAAAAATTGTTGAGTCTGGTACCGCAGAGCTGGCAGAAAAACTTGAGGAAAACGGTTATTCGTGGCTATTGGAAAAACACGGGAAAAAAGCTGTGGCGGAGGCGGTTGCATGAATGACCGTTCAAAGGAAAGGGCGC
>JACPKT010000024.1:0-2174 GCA_016186855.1 Candidatus Iainarchaeum sp.
CGCAAAGTATTTTTTCATTGGGAAACCGTCTTTGTCAGACCCGCCAGTGATTTTTGCTTCATAGTTTTCCAAGCCGATGCGATTAAGATTTACAATTTCCCCTATTTTTTTTTCGAAAAAAACAGAAGGGTCTTCAACTGTTTTTGAATAAGCTTTTTTTGCTTTCTGGTCAGAAATCACTATTTTCACTATTTCTTCGCCTCCAGTTCGCGCTTTTCAAGTTCTTTTATTTTTTCCAGTAATTCCAATTCTTCTTCTTTAAAAAAATCTTTCATTTTGCCCAGTTCCTCTAAGTGTTTTTTTGGAATGAAAGAGTACAGTTCGTCCTTTTCATTTATGTTCTTTCCGACAGTTGCGCCTGAAATTGAAACAGCCACTTCCATTGTTTTTTTTGCTTCTTCAATCGATTTTCCATCCAGCTGTATTTCGTTTACCTTTCCGATTATTTTTCCATTTTTCATCAACTGCACATCTGTTTTGAGGGTGCCCTGCTCTATTCTTATTCCAACAATTGCGGGCTTTGAGTGCCTGAAAACATGGTTTGGCATTACAAATATTTTTGAAGGCAAAACAAGTCTTTTTAGCAACCTGCTCTTTTCCTGTTCTTTTTCTATTTCCATCCAATCAAAGTATTTTTCAATTAAATCATAAATAATGTTTCCCTCAAAAATTTTCACCCCGTTTTTTTTTGCCTCGTTCGCTGCATCTTCGTTTATTTTTGTATGGAAAGCAAAGACAACGCCTTTTGTGCTGTCCTTTTCTTTAACAGCCTGTGCCTGTATTATATCATGCCTTGAAACGTTCCCAACGTCAGCTTTTCTCACTCTTATTCTTTTTGCTTCCAAAAGCTTTATAAGTGCCTCAAGTGAACCGAGTGCATCGGCTTTCAGGATTGGGCCCGTGTTCTCCGTGTCAATTTTTACTCTCTGTATTTCTTCCTCTATTTCTTTTACTGCCTGGTTTGAATTAATCCGAAGTGGCGAGCCTGCAAGTGCATCTTCCAAATGTGGGGCAGCGATTTTTGCGCCTGCTGCTGCAAATACTTCCTTAGTATTTTTGAATTTTTCTTTGGAACTTCTAAGTTCTTCTGGTTGCGTTGGCTCGAGCAGCGCGCGTATTTTTGTCAAAATGACTCCATTTTTCCCGCCAATTGCTATCTCGTCCCCAACTGAAAGTTTTCCCTCGTACAATATTGTGTCAATTGTTTTCCCAAAACCTTTTTCTTCTTTCACTTCCAAAACAGTTCCCTTTGCATTTTCGCTTTCATAAATGTTTAGTTTTTTTCCAAGGTATTTTTGGCTCAAGCCAGCCAAAAATAGCAGAACTTCAGGTATTCCTTCAAAAAATTTTGCGCTTGCTGGAATTATTGCAACTTCTTTTGTGTAGTCCCGCACGCGGTCAAATCTTTCAGAGACAAAATTCAGGGAGTGAAGCTGCCCTACGAGTTCATAAATTTTTTTGTCAAGCTCTTGGATTGAGTCTTCATTCTGTTGTGGTACATTTTCAGTGAAAGAGCCTTTTGTTTTTACCCAACCTGAAATCAGGTCAATTTTGTTTGCAGCAACAATGAAAGGGGTTTTGTATGTTTTTAATATTTCTATGGATTCAATTGTCTGTTGCTGAAGCCCTTTTTGTATGTCAACCACTAGTATTGCAAGGTCTGCAATGCTTCCGCCCCTTTTTCTAAGGTTTGTGAATGCCTCGTGCCCTGGGGTGTCAATAAACAATAACCCTGGTATTTTTAGTTCAAACCCGAATTTTTGGATGAGTTTTCCGGCAATTTTTTCAATCACTCTGGTGGAAATCTCTGTTGAACCAATATACTGTGTTATCCCGCCTACTTCTTTTTGTGCCATTGCGGTTCCCCTGATGCAGTCAAGCAGGCTTGTTTTTCCGCTGTCAACCTGGCCCATTACCGTGATTATTGGTTTTCTAATCATAATATTCACCTTAAACCGCTTGACCCAAACCCGCTTTCATTTCTTTTGGTTTTTTGGAGTTCTTTGACATATTCTATTTCAGGGTGCTCGACTTTTGCAAAAACAACTTGGGCAATTTTTTGCCCTGCCGCAACTTCAAATATCTCGTTTCCCAAATTAGCCATTATGACTTTTATTTCCCCACGGTAAGAGCTGTCAATTGTTCCAGGAGAGTTAAGAAGTGTTATACCGTGT
>JACPKT010000024.1:2180-5524 GCA_016186855.1 Candidatus Iainarchaeum sp.
GATTTTGGTCGAATTTGCGCTTCAATGCCTTTTGGCATTTGCAGCTTTAGCCCGGTTGATACGAGCTTTCTTTCAAGTGGCTTTATTTTAACGCTTTCAACAGCGCAAATGTCAAGCCCAGAGTCTCCCTCGTGCGCATAAACCAATTCCTTGCTTTCATTGCTTGTTTTTTGAACAAGCACCTTTTCCCTGCTGTTACTGTTGTTGTCGTTGCTCATTCAATCACTTTTTTTCTTCTGAAGAGTAAATCGCTCCAAAGTCTGTTCTCTCGTATTCCATTAGGTCTTTTTCCCCAAAAAACCGCTTGATTTCTTTTTCAGCTTCTTTGGTTGAGCCTGACGCATGAATTACGTTTACCTGGATGCTCATTGAAAAATCGCCTCTGATTGTGCCTGGCTCTGCATCCCGTCCACTCGTTGCCCCAGCCATTTTTCGCACTACGGCCACTGCATCTTTTCCTTCAAAAACCACTAGCACTGAAGGAATTGACGACATATATTCCAACAGTTCCTCAAAAAAGTGCTTGTCTTTGTGGTGAGCATAATGTTCTTTGAGCTTTTTTTCCTCCAAATTCTCCATTTTTAGGCCGACAATTTTTAGGCCCTTTCTTTCAAATCTGTTCATAACCGTTCCAACAAGTCCCCTGTTAACCGCGTCAGGCTTCAAAATAACCAGTGTCCTTTCATGCGCCATAAAAATCACTTTCCCTTTTTCATTATTGCTTTTATTTTGTGGAATGCCTTTGTCCACTTGACGTTTTGCGGTGACCGTCCAAGCTTTAACTGGTTTTTTTCGCACTTTCTTGAACAGAAATTATAAATTGTCCCGTCTTTTTTTGCAAAAATTTTTCCAGTGCCTTTTTCAATGAAGTTTCCGCAAAAAGAACAGTTCACCATCTTAATCAGCTCTTTTCACTTTGATTTTATCTCTTTTGCTTCCCGTTCAGTGCTAAGCAAAACCAGGATGTCTCCCTTTCTGACAGTGCCTTTCACATTCCTTCTTTTGACTCTTCCAGCCTCGGGCCCTTCAAGAATTTTGCAAAGTACCTGCACTATCTCTCCGTAAACCCCTGTTCGCTGGATTATTTCAACAACTTCTGCTGCCGTTCCCCTTTCCATGAAATCTCACCATTTATTTTTTTTGCAGTGCAGAGAGTTTTTTTGAAATTTCATCTATTTCTTTTTTTGCATCCCCTTCAGAAACTATTGCAAGCGAGCTTGTTCCCACACCAAGCCCTGCTCCCTTTCCAAGCGCCTGCTTTGTTGAAACATAGCTGTAGGGAACGCTTTTTTCACTGCACAGAACTGGCAAGTGCATTACAATTTCAGGCGGGCTAACGTCCTTTGCAATAAGCACTAGCTTTGCGTTCCCGCGTTCAACGGCTTTTGTTACCTCGTTTGAGCCAACTTTTATTTTGCCGGTTTTTTTTACTCGTTCAAGAATCCGGATTTGTGAGTCTTCCAACTCTTTTGGTACGTCAAACTTTACAAACTGCGCCATAGCTTTTTACCTCCAAAAAACTTTTGCGTCAATTTGCACCGCATACCTGCCCCATCTTCGACGGGACGATAATATGGTTCAAATCTCTGCAAAATAACGTCATTGGCAAAAATCGCTATTTTAAGAAAAAATAGCAGGAAATCCAATATATAAATAGCCCATCACAAGCCTTAAAAAGGGCATATTTTCGGGCAAGTTGACAAAAAATATTGAATCATTGGAGCAAGAAATCTGCGTCGTTTAAGGCACAGATATTGGAAATTTATCGGCCTTTTAAAAAGGCTTGCGAAAATGCCTATCGGCATGAGCCTCGGCTTTAAATCAAAGGAAGCCAATCCTTTAGGACTGGAAGTGTTTCTTTTGGTTTCGATTCAGATGATTCACATGGAATTTGAAGCAGCATGATAAAAGCAGTTATTTGCATCAATTCAAATTTCCGCCAATTTTATTTCTTTCACGTTTTTCCATACCTTGTCACTGCTTGCCACTTCGTCTGCTTTTTCTGCAATTGCGGTTGCTATTATTATGCTGTCAGCTATTGACAAATTTTTTTGTCTGTATTTTAGACTGATGTTTCCTGCGTTTACAAAAATTGGCGTGGTGCAGTCGATTGCTTTAATGTGTGATTCTTCAAGGAACGCAATCATGTTAAACGCTTTTTCCAAACTTTGCCTTCCCACAACATAGATTATTTCGGTTAGCGTTATTCCGCTTATTATCCCTTGTGCATTACCACTGCTAATTGATTTAAAAATTGTGTCAATTTTTTCAAAATCTCTTTCTTTGGTAGCATGCAAAATTATTGCCGATGTATCAAGCAAGATTTTTTTCATCTATGATACACGCTTCTTTCAAGCAACAGGTCTTTTTTCCTAAATTTTTTTATGTTTTTTTCCGAAACAGCCATGTTTTCAAGCATTCCGCCCAATTCTTCAAGCGGGCTTTTTGGAACTGAAAAGATAAATATTCCGCTCGAAGTTTTTTGGACATTCAGCTTTGTTCCCTTTTTCCATTTAAATTCTTCCCGGAACTCTCTTGGGATTACAACCTGTCCCTTTGAAGATAACACAGTTTTCATGACAAACCACCAATAGTATTTCTTACTTTTAAGTATTTAAATCTTACTGATGTCATATAGCAGGTGGCAAAAGTAATTGGACAAATTTTGGCCATTTGCATACCGTACAAATTGCAATAATGTTCAAACGTCCAATAATGTACCCGCGTTTTACTTTCTCGTTCTTTCTGGTTGCCAAAAAACAACCAAAGCAGCTTAGAAACCCCCTGCCCAGAGTCGCTGTCCAGCATCTTTTTTTATATTCTATTGGCCTATAATCTATAGGCTTTCTATGGTATCATCGATTCAGGTTCAGGACCAGACAATGGAGTTGCTGAAAAAGGCAAAGAAAAGAGATAATTCCGCCTCTTATGATGAATTAATCAAAAAATAAAAAAAAAAAGATGCATCAAAAAAATCTTTGGCTGGGTTTTTGGCAAGAAAAAAAAATTATTCAAAAAGGGAACTTCTTTTCAGGTTAAGGGATGAAAGAGACCGTTTCTAAGATAGTTGTCGATTCCTCCGCATGGATAGACTATTTTTTTACCGGAAATAAAAAAATAACTGAAATAATAGAGTCAGAAAATTTTCTTGTTTGCTCGGCCATTTCTTTGCACGAAGTTAAAAAAAAGCTTTTGCGTGAAAAATATTCCGAAGAAGAAATTTCAACTGCGCTCAAGTTTATGAAAGAAAACAGAATTGTGGCAGATGTGTCAGAAGAAATTTGTGAAAAAAGCGCAACTGATTCCATAAATCTGATGCTTAATAAAATTGATTCAATAATTTA
>JACPKT010000025.1 GCA_016186855.1 Candidatus Iainarchaeum sp.
AAACCTCCTGCACTTTTGCAAAAAAATTTTTGAACCCGCGCGGAGCAATGACGTGAATGGTTTTTGGTTTTCCGGTTTTAAACTGGTGCGCGACATAACGAGAGGCCACAAACGCCACAAAATCGTTCACGTGGTCCGGGTGGTCAAAGTGCGAGAAAAAAAAATTGTTCACGCTCAAGAAGTCTTCGCCGGTTTTTTGAAGGGCCTTGAAAGCGCCTGTACCAAAATCAAAGACAAATTTTTCTTTGCCAGCGTACAGCAAATAACCAGCACAATTCCTGTGAGCCCCACTAATCATCACGCCAGAACCTAAAACAATTAATTTCATGGTTTTTCCAGACTCTCCATTAATTTTTTGTGCAATAGCCCATTTGTGGCAAGAAAATTCGTGGAAAAAGCGTTTGCAGTGCTTCCGTCAATTTGTGTAACTTTTCCCCCTGCCTCTCGCGCAAGCAAAATCCCTGCTCCTGCATCCCAGGGAAAAAGCTTGTACTCAAAAAAGCCGTCAAATGCGCCGCGCGCAACAAGCGCTAGATCCAAAACAGCGGAGCCAAACCTTCTAACGCCCTGGCATACTCCAACAAGGTTTCCAATTGAACGCACTGTTTTTTGCGCGATTTTTCCGCGTTCATAAGGAAACCCTGTTGCAAAAACACAGTCAATCAGCAGAGAATTTTTTGAAACAAAAATCCGTTTTCCGTTCAAAAAGGCGCCTTCGCCATTTTCCACAGTGTACAAGTCTTTTCGCAGCGGGTCAAAAATTACCCCAAGTTTTTCTTCTCCTTCAAACAAACCTATTGAAACGGCAAACCAAGGAATTTTGTGGGCAAAATTCGTTGTTCCATCCAGAGGGTCAACAACCCAAACCCTTTCTGCGACCAAGTTTTTTTTCCCGCTTTCCTCTCCAAGAATTTCATCCCTTGGAAAACTCTTTGAAATAATTGAAGAAATTTTTTTCTCTGCAGAAATATCAGCGTCAGTCACGAGATCAATCACGCCTTTTTTTCTGATTGAAAACCCTTTCTTGAAATATTTAAGCGCACGCCTGCAAGGTTTGCAGGAACAGTGCACAGGTCCATTGCATAGTGCTGTAGCGGTGAAAGCTTTTTTATCTTCGAAAACTTTGGCGCAACAATGGGCATCGCGGGGTGCACTATTGCGTCAAATTTTTTAAACGCCCCAGCAAATTCTTTGATGAGGCTTGTGCGAGCCTTCATTGCACGCAAATAAAAAGCGTCCCTAAACCCGCTCATGCGCGCAAAAGTCCCAAGAATTATTCGCCTTTTTGCCTCTTTTGAAAACCCTGCGGAGCGCACTTTTGAAAAATACTCATCAAAGTTTCCTTCAAGCTCTCCGTGCAGTCCATAACGCATGCCGCAGTACCTTGCAAGGTTTGTGGAAGCCTCGCTTACGGCAATCAAATAGTAAGCTGATACTCCGTACTTTGCGTTCAAAGGCATAGAAGTTTCTTCCACTTTCACCCCTGCGCTTTCAAGCTTTTTAACCGCACCCCACACCACATCGCTTACCTTTTTGTCAACAGCCGCGCCAAAAAATTCTTTCACTATACCAACCCTTAAATTTTTTGCAGACAAAAAGTCCGGCGAGAAATCTACAACAGGATTTTTGAGGCTCGTAGAATCCAGTGCATCGTGACCTGAAATGCACTGCAAGAGCAATGCGCTTTCCTGAACTGTTTTTGAAATGCAGCCGATTTTGTCCAAAGAACTTGCATAATCCATCAAGCCATAGCGTGAAACACGCCCATAAGTTGGTGTGATGCCAACTGCCCCGCAAAAGGAGGCCGGGCAGGCAATGCTTCCACCGGTGCTTTCAGCAATTGATGCATGTGAAAAGACGCTAAAGGCCGTGTAGCCGGCGCTCCCCCCACTGCTTCCACCACAGCTTCTCTCGCGCTCAAACGGGTTTAAAGGGGTTTTTTCCGGGGCAGTGTTTGTGGAAAAAGTTCCAAAACCAAACTCGTCCTGCGAAGTCTTTCCAATAATTATTGCACCCTCTTTTATTGCACGCACAACGACTGTTGCGTCAAACACCGGAACATAGCCTTCAAGGATTTTTGAGCCGGCAGTGCTCTCAACTCCTTTAACGCAAATGCAGTCTTTTACCGAAACCGGCACTCCAAAAAGTTTTCCCCCAGGTTTTTTTTCCTTCACAATCTTTTGCAGCTCTTTTGCCTGCGCGAGCGCAAGCTGTTCTGAAACCGAATTAAAATAATGGTAAGTTGGGTTTGATTTTTTTATTTCCTCCAAAATCTTTTGCGTGTGTTCTTCAACTGAAATTTCGCCACTTTTTGCGCGCAAAACAAATTCATTGATGGGCAACGTTTTTTTCACAAAAAAAAACCTCACAAAACTTTCGGCCCCTTGAAAAAACCATTTTTTTTGTGCAAAGTGTTCTTCAATGCCTCTTGCTGTGAAAGGCATTCTTTAACCACGTCTTCCCTGAAAACGTTTTCCACATTTATTGGTTGAAATGAAGGCTTTTCTTTTTCCGCGCCAATTTCTGAAATTTTCTGGAAAGCGAGGACGATTTCCTGTAACTGGGGCAAAAACTCTTCAATTTCCCCGCGCGAAAGATTCAAGCGCGCATTTTTTGCAACCCTCAACAGCAGTCCCCGGTCAATTTTTTGCGCCATATAAATCATTTTTGTTTCTTTACCTCTTTTGTTTTCATCAATTCAATTGCAGAATTGAAAGACTTTTTGCAGCTGCTGCAAACATATCCTCGAATTATCCCACTTGAAACCAATTTGTCGGACTTGTCCACAGAAAAATTTTCACTCCCGCAAAAAGGACACACTTTTACCCAGTTTTCTTTTTCCAAAAAAATCACTTTATTACTTTTTCAAAATCAAGCTTTAT
>JACPKT010000032.1 GCA_016186855.1 Candidatus Iainarchaeum sp.
TGAGAAAAAAATAATCAAACAAGAAGGAATTGAATTAAGCGATTTCAAAATAAAAGCAATCCCCGAGCTAAGCTCGAAAGGAAGCAGGAAAAAAATAGTTCTGTTCCCGCAAAAATTAAAACTAAAAAAAATCGGAGAAGACGAACTGTTTGAAGGAAAACTAAAAGCCACAATTTCATTTGAGCTGGACAAAGGAAACTATGCCACAACAGTGCTTGAAGAACTATTGAAAAAAGAGATTCTTTGAAAACAGCGAACAGATTCGCTGACAATCCATACGTGCCATGTCTAAACGACATGGCAATAATATGCCACAAATAATTTTGGATTACTATAAAAAAATTTCAGCCGGAACCACATTCAACGTTTTGAAGAATTTTTTCCTCTGAAACCAGGCCCTCAAAAACAGTTTTTTCGTTCACCACTGCCGCTGGGGCAGTTTCAAACCCATAAATTGACTTGAACAGTTCAACTATTCCAAAACCAAGGTCGACTGGAAAGGAAAAAACCTTTACATTTGGGCACTTTTCCCTTAATTGGTCAAGCATTTTTCCAAAAACAAGGCAGTCCGCGCAAAGCGGCTTTTGGTCGCGGTAAAAAAACAAAACCAGCTGGTTGTCATCGCCACAAAAGCCATTGGCCTGCTTGAACAAATAATAAAGTTCTGCATTTGCCAAAGAATACCTTTTTTTCAGCAACAAAATGTCAGTCAAAAAAACCGACTTATTTGCTGCATCAATTTCCCCTACAAGGGCAGCATTTTTTCCAAACTGCTGGTTAATTTTTTGTTTTATAAGAGAACACGCGGTAGCCTTGTCCTCGGTTTCGCTTAAAATCTGGAAAAATAATTTTGACTCGTCTGCCTCCAAGCCAGCGTCAATTATTTTGTTCTCCAAAGCCCCAATTGTAAGCGCGTCAAGCTGGTTGATTACAAAAAACGCGGCCAATGAAAACACCAAGCCAAACGCGACTGCTTTTAAGTAAATTTTGTTCACCACGAATAATCGCTCCTGTTAATTTCCTTAAAAAGGGAAAACATCCACATTATGGCAACCATTAATCCGTAAAAAAATACAATAAAAATCGTGGGCAAAACGTATTTTAACCCAAATTTTTCCTTTGACAGGTCAAATGCAACAAAGAGCCCGAACCCAAAAGTTGACAAGGTCGTTATGAAAAAAAACACTGCAGAAGAATTCACTATGAACTGCGGCAATTCAACCGGCAGTCCACCGCCTATTTCAAGGCTCAAAAACAGCACTTCAAGGCCAAAAAACACTGCCTGAAAAATAATTACAGAAATCAAAAACAGGATAAAAACAGCTGACATTTCAAGCAAAAAAGTAAAGGGAAGGCTAAAATTTCCCAAAAAACCGTATTTTTTGTTGAACAACAATTCCCGATACTTTGCAGTATTAAAAATTTTCCCACGATACCAGCGGATTCTTTGCCTCACCCAGTGCCTTAAAGTGGATGGAACAACCGTTTCCACTACGGCCTGATAGTTGGATTTAATGCCATAACCGTGCTTTTGCAATCTTAAGGCAATCTCCATGTCTTCAGTTATATTTTTTTCATCATACATTCCAACGCCAATAACGTATTTTTTGCGATAAACACACATTGGGCCAGGCGTAAGAAAAGCCGCCCCAATGTGGGAAAGCATTGTCTGGTAATAGCCAAAGCCAAGCAAATACTCAAGGTCCTGTATTTTTTTGAAAAAAGTTTTTGGCTCATGCACCCGAATAAGGCACGTGACTGCCCCCACTTTTTCATCAGCAAAAAACGGAACGGTTTTTAGAAGCGCATCCTCTCGTGGAAACGTGTCAGAATCAATGCAGCAGACAAGCTCTCCTTTCGCAGACTTCAAAACAGAATTAATGGCAGCCGCTTTCCCAGAATTTTTCTCCAAATTCACGAGTTTTATCCCGCGCAATTGCATTAAAATTTTCAGGGAACCATCAGTGCTTGCATCATTCACTACAATTATTTCTAATTTTAACGGGTAACGCATTCTTTTAACAGATTCAACACAATCCTTAATAGTTTTTTCTGAATTGTAACATGGAATAATAACTGAAACAGTTGGCCAGTTTTTTAGGCGCGGCAATTTTAATTCCTTAAAATCCAGGTAAACGAAAAAAAACATGCTTCCCAAAAAAAGAAAAATAAAAGTAACAAAAACCGTTGTCCAATAAATGGAAAAAACTTCAACTGCCACCCACGCAAGAAAAACCAAAACAAGGGCAAAAACAATGGTTTTAATTTTTGGACTCATGCACAAACACCATGTAAAAAATTACTATAAAAAAACCACTTTTTTTGGAAAAACACCAACAACTTTTGCAAAAAACAATGGCCAATTTTAAGCCTTTACCACGTTCACCAAGCCGTTTATGATCTCAATTATTTCAGCACTGTCAGCAAACATTGTTTTTGCAACCAGAAAAGAAACACGCGCCACTTCTTCAAAACTGTTTGGCTCAATCAAAACACTGTTTTCAAAAACAATTACGCGGGACTTTGAAAGAGAAGAATCAGGCAATGCAATTCTTATTGTGACATGAGGTGTTTTGTCAATAAAAGGTTATTGGCTGGGTCATAAAAGAAGCCGTGCCCCTCTCCAAAAAATCTGAAACAACCAGAAAAGAACTCCGCCTCGAAAGCTCGCGCAACTGCTCTCCCGGATTTTTGACATTTGACGCAAACAACACGTTTTCTGCCTCAAAAGAAAACGCAAACTCCTGCTGCCTGTAGGAAAAAATGTACAGCAACGAGGCAACAATCACAACCACCGCAATTCCTGCAAGCAATAGTTCAGTGTTTTTTTTCATAAACGGCTCGCTCCGTTTACACGCGATATATGGGTTATTTCGCTTCGCTCAATAACCCGATAATATTTTTACAG
>JACPKT010000022.1 GCA_016186855.1 Candidatus Iainarchaeum sp.
CTTGCAGCCCCCATTACAACTCTTCACCCGCTCTTGGCTGCAGGCTGGTTTGCAGGCTATGTTGAGGCAAAAGTCAAGAGCCCAAAAGTTGTGGACTTTGAATCCCTTCGCAACCTGAACACTTTTGGCGATTTTGCAAAAAACCAGGTGACAAGGATTTTGCTTGTGGTTGCTTTTGCAAATCTTGGGGCAATGGCAGGCACGCTCATAGCTTTCCCGGTAATTGTTGCAATAGTCAGCTGAGCTGTTCGCAAGCAAGTCACATTATTTTTAGTCCGCTTTCCAATTTTTTGTCAGTTGTCAAAATGATTGGTTTTCCAAGTTTGTCTGTTGCAGCCAAAAGCATTCCCTGGCTTTCAATGCCAGCGATTTTTTTTGGCTCAAGGTTTGAAAACAAAACCACGGTTTTTCCCGCAAGTTCTTCTTTTGAATAAGAGTCTTTTAGGCCTGCCACGAGAGTTCTTTTTTCTTTCCCGACTTCAAGTTCGAGCCTGTACAATTTGTCTTTTCCTTCAATGTCATGCACTTCAATTATTTTTGCTGTCCGAAGGTCAAGTTCAAGCCATTTGGAAAAAGGAACTGTTGCCATGAAAAATTTTCCCTTAAAAAAATTTAATAAAATGATTGCTAAAATAGGCCGATTATTTTGCCTTTTTTGTCAATGTCTATGTTCCAAGTGTTTGGGCGCTCTGGAAGCCCAGGCATTGAAATTATTTCACCGCTCAATGCAACGATAAAGCCCGCGCCATTGCTTGGGTAAACTTCCCTTATGCGGATTTTAAAGTCAATTGGCGCGCCAACAATTTTTGCGTCATCTGTCAGTGAAAGCTGTGTTTTGGAAATGCACACTGGGAGACGCGCCATTTTTTTGCCAGCGCAATCGAGCCTTTACCGCCTTTTGCAAATGCACCAGAAATTGCAAAATCAAAATTTTTTTCTTTGCACTTTTGCTTTAATAGTTCGATTTCTTTTTTGGTGTCAGAATCAAAATGATTCAGAGCAATCACAAACGGCACTCCAAAGTTTTTTACTATTTCGCAATGGTGCCATAGGTTTTCCAGCCCCTTTTCAACTGCTTTCAGGTTGGGAGTTGATTCATTCGCTGCCCCGCCGTGCCTTTTGAGCGCCCTGATTGTTGCAACCAGTACAACTGCACTGGGTTTTAGTTTTCCCGCAGTGCACTTTATGTCAAAAAACTTTTCTGCTCCCAAATCAGAACCAAAGCCTGCTTCCGTTACAACATAGTCAGCGAGCTTTAGCGCGGTTTTTGTCGCAACCAGCGAACTGCAGCCATGCGCAATGTTTGCAAACGGTCCGCCGTGAATGAATGCAGGCACCCCCTCCATTGACTGCACAAGGTTTGGCAAAAATGCCTTGTGCAAAATTGCAGCCATTGCCCCGTGCGTTTTCAGGTCGCGCGCAAAAACCGGTTTGCTGTTGACATCAAAGCCAACAATTATTTTTCCCAGCCTTTCTTTTAGGTCAAAAATTGTTTCTGAAAGGCAAAGGATTGCCATTGCCTCGCTTGCAGCAGTTATCTGAAACGAGTCATCGCGTTGAATGCACAGGTTTCCAACAGTGCATATTTGGACGCTGCGCAGGCTCCGGTCATTCATGTCTTCTGCGCGCTTCCAAGTGATTTTTGGGTGCGAACCAAATTTTTCTTTATGATAAAATGCAAAGTTGTCAACCATTGCGGCAAGCAAATTATTTGCGGAAGTCACTGCATGAATGTCTCCAGTGAAATGCAGGTTGATTTCTTCCATTGGAATAACCTGCGAGTAGCCGCCACCTGTTGCTCCACCTTTCACGCCAAAAATCGGGCCCATTGATGGCTGGCGCAGGCACACGATTGCGTTTTTCCCAATTTTTGAAAGACCCTGACCGAGGCCAATTGTTGTGGTTGTCTTTCCCTCTCCGTGAGGGGTTGGAGTCATTGCAGTTACCAAAACAAGTTTTCCGTCCTTTTTTTTCTTCAAGCGTTCCAAAACCTTCAGTGAAACCTTTGCCTTAAACTTGCCATAGAGTTCAAGCTCTTCTTTTTTTATACCAATTTTTTGCGCAATTTTTTCAATCGACTTTGGCTTTACAGAGCGCGCTATTTGAAGGGAATTTTTCATGGAAACCTTGTAAATATTGTTTTAAGTTGTTTAAATAATTAACCAGTGAATCCAAATTTTTTTAGACTTTAAATGGGTTTATTACTTTTAGCCAATTGATTTTGACGAAGTCTTTTTCATTTTCTGTAATTATTGTAAAAACGCCTGCCTTTTCCATTGTAGCAACTATCAGAGAGTCAAAAAAATTTGTTTTATACTCAAACTTTAGCTGGCTTGCCCTAATAATTTCGCTTGTGCTGTAAGACAATACTGCGGAATTGTCTGACAGGTCAAAAACAAACTGGTTTGCCTGTTCTGCCGACAATTTTTTTTTCTTTTCAGTTACAACAAAAACAAACTCTGCAAGGTTTTGTGCCGACACAATTGCGCTGCCTTTCTCGCATTGGTTTTTTATTGTTTCTTTTGCTTTTTCATGCTTTTCCGAATCCTTGTCAAGCGCGTAAACCAAGATATTTGTGTCAATCAAGGCTTTCGAATCTGTCAGCATATAGTTCCTCTCTTTTTTTATATATCTTTTTATCACCAAAGCCCAGGTGATAACCAGTTTCCATTGTTTTTAAAAGGCGCTCAAACGAGCCTTTTTTATGGCGAACCATTCTGGCTGAATATAATAAGGAGATTGATTCGGACACAGTGTTGCTCAATGACCCTTTTTTACCGCTATAAATCTCTTTTGCAAGTTGCCTTAATCTTTTTTCCTTTTCGTCATTAAGTGAAATCAGAACATCGCCCATAAAAAAACACTCTTAAAGATATCTAACATTTATAGTGGATATCCTTTTTAAACTATGGGCTTATTCAACTATAACCTGTTTTTTGTTGTATTCAAAAGTATGTGCATATTATCGCCTCGTCGCAGACGGGGCACATACGGATTGCCAGCGAATTCCTTCGCTGTTTTTTATCGCAACTTGAAAGAAACCTTTTTATTATTGTTTAAAGTTATTTAAATAAGTAGTTTTTTTGGAGTTGTTTTTTTTTGCCAGAAATTTTTTTTTCGCTTGAAGAAGCACAGAAAATGGTTGAAAAAATCGAGCCAAAAGCAAAGAGGCTTGCTGATTTGAG
>JACPKT010000045.1 GCA_016186855.1 Candidatus Iainarchaeum sp.
AATTGTTCAATTGTCAATTTGTTGCCGATTTCGCGGTTGTGCGAAAACCACTGCCTTTCAGGCAGTGAATAGGATGTCACTTTGACTTTATTTTTTGAAGAATTTCCTGTTTTTTTAATTTCAGTTCACGCGGATTCAAATTTAAATATTCCCCTTCGTTAAACGACTGGACAATTTCAACCAGCCTTTTTGAAAAGTTTTCCTTCCTGAATTTTTTAAGCAGCTCAAAGTATTTTTTGAAATCCATCTGAGAAAACAAAAGCAGGCCCATAATGTCCAACCTGTCCTTTAGGCCTTTTTCAGAATGCCCTCTCTCAAATTCCGCACCCTGCTTTAGTACCACCAGCTCTTCTGGTTTTACAACTTTAAACCCTTCAACCAAAACATTGCTTTTAATCAGCTCTTCAACTGGCAGTGCAAGCCTCGAATAAAACGGCACATAAATGTCAATGTCTATTTCATCGAGTTTTATTTCATATTTTTTCAACCTGTCATTTTTTTTCAAGTCAAACAGTTGCCTTAATTTTTGCAGCTCTTCAACTGAAACAATTATGTCAAGGTCCTTGCTTTTGTGCGCTTTTGTCCAAAGCCATGCGGCCCAACCGCCAATAACCACAAAGTCGATTTTTTTCCTTTTCAGTTCAACCATTTTTTCAAAGCTTTTCTTTGTTACAAGCTCATTCCAGTAATCCATGCAGTCTTTCCTCCAGTTCTTTAAAAAAATCCTTTGCATACCAGTGCGGCAAGTTCCACAAATCAACAAACAAATTCGCGCTGGTTACAATTTTTCCATACAATTTCATGTTCTGGTCTGCCTGCAACACAAACAAATTTGGATTCAAGACATTTTTTGCCCCGGCAAACCGTTTCCTTATCTCTTCAAAATTTTCCGCATAAACATACACTTGAGAATAATCTGCCGGAACGCTGTTGAACCTGAATTTATAGCCGCTGTACGCCGTGAAAAAAACCCCTTCAGGCATTGTTTTTTCAATTTCTGTAACGCTTTTTTCAACCCTCGCGGAAAAAACAATGTCTTTTTCGAGGTTGCGCACGCTTGCCCAGTGCAAAAGGACTTTTTTTGGGTTTACAAGCTCAAAATTCATTGGATTGGTTTTAACTGCGTGCATTTTTTTAAGCGACCCAAGCGCATGGTTAACGTTTGTCAAAGAGATTCCAAGCCTCTGCGCCAACCCTTTCTGCGTAAACTTTCGCACGCCATTTTCCGCGCCAAAAAGCACTTCCCTCCAAACCTGCTCCACCTTCAACATATAACTATACAAGAACAAAACAGCATTTAAATGTTTCTATAAATATAGAAAGCAATTTAAATTCAAATTTTTTAACATAGAAAGCCACAGTCGCCCACTACTTCCTGCAAAAATCAACCAAAAAGTTGAAAAATCTCCAAAAATACCTCCTCAAAAACTTCAATAATTATCGTCAATTGCCTATTTTTAGAATTAAAATTATTGTTTTTCAGAATTCATTTATAAACTTTTTCTGAAATATAATAATTAATTATTGAAGTGTTTTTTTATGCGCTCAGAAGTTGTAAAGCAAATTTTTGCCAGAAACGGCTGCAGCATTGGCGACCTTGCAAAGGAAAAAATTGCCTCTATTTATACCATTTATCGCACAATTGAGGAACTGGAATGGCTTGGAGTTGTTTTTTTTGAAAAAGGAACCATAAAAATTCTTGAAACACCAGTTACTGCTGTAATCAAGAAACTAATTTCTGATGACTTTGATTTGAAAATCATTTCAAAAAAAAGCATAGAATTTTACTTGCAACTCCTTGAGGCAAAAACGCCGCAAGAATTGGCACAGGAAATCGAAAAATCAGAAGCGCACACAAACGCCCTCATAAAAAAATACTCGCATTTCCTGCAAAAAAACGGTTCAAAGTACAGTGTGTCAAGCCTTAATCCCGCCTTTCTTGATTTATTAAAGCTTGTTGCAGCCGCTAAAAATGCGGACCAATACTGGAGCGGAAAACACGGCGAAAAACTCTTAAAGCTCTCACAGGGTTTTCCTTTTGACGGCACCCTTACCGCTTTCTCTCGGTTCAACGAATTTGGCCTCATGATTTTCACCCCAAACCAATACGTTTTCCAGCCAAAAAAAGAGCTTTCAATTGAAGAAATATTAGTCCATGCAATAAGGTTTTCAAAACAAGCAAGCGACATTGTTTTATGCATTTTTTTTTACCTGCAAAACAAGCACAGGGCAAACGTAGCTGAAATAGAAAAAAACTGCGAAAAATTCGGCGTGCTAAACCTTTGGTTTGATATTGTGTCATACCTTGAAGACCAACCAGTCAAAGAAAAAAAAATGTTTTTGCCAAAAGCAGAATTTTTGGAAAAAGCTGCGGTTTACGAAATAAAAACCAAGCCAAGATTCGGCGAAAGCGCAATAACACAAATTTTCATTAGCGCAGAAAAAAAACTAAAGGAAAAAGCAAAGGCATTTCTCATTGGCGGCAACGCCCTCATAGAATACGGGGCAAAAAATTCAACAAAAGACATTGACATAGTCCTATTGTCTGCAAAAGAAGCACAGTCCCTGATTGAAGCACTAAAAGCAATTGGCTTTGTTGAACTCAAAGGAAAAGAACTGCAATATGACCAACTTGAAGCTTTCACAATGCTTGTAAAAGAAGACCACCCGAGAATAGACATTTTTGTCAACAAAATTTGCGGAATGCTGGAATTCAGCGAAAGAATGCAAAAAAGAAGCAGGCAAACAAAAAGCGGAAAACTAGAACTTTACCTTGCCTCACTCGAAGACATATTTCTATTAAAAAGCGTTTCTTCCCGCGATTCAGATCTGGTTGACTGTGAAAACATCATGTCAAAAAAAAGCCTTGAGTGGAACATTATTTTTTCCGAAATAACAAAACAGGAAAAAAACCTTGAAGGCATGAAAGAACTAATAATACTTGAACACATTGAAGCGCTGGAAAACCGGCTTGGAACAAAAATCCCTGCCGCCAAAAAAATCGCCAACAAAGGAATTCTTTTCCTTGCAAAAAAACCAGTCAGCATAGCGCAAATAAAGGAAAAAATAAAATTCCCTGAAACAACCATTAGAAACAAAATAATCCGCCTTGTAAAGGCAAAAAAAATCACAAAAACAAAAGACAAGCCGTTCAAAATTGTTTTGACCGATGCCAAAAGCAGCCCAAAAAAAAGCCCTTGAAAACGCCAATCCACGCCCAAAAAAACATTAGCCCAAAAATCAACCAAAAAGTTGAATTTAAAGAGGTTTTGCTGCAAATAAATATAATCAGAGAAAATGGTCTTCAAGCTTGCAACAACCCAGGTAAGCAAAAACAATGCCTCAACAAAGGACAAAATAGTGCTCATTTTGGGCCAAGAATTCCCTTTAACTGCAAAACAGATTTTTAACCGCCTCAAAAAAGAATTCAACGCAAATCTATCATACCAGGCAGCGCACAAGCTATTGCACCAGCTAACTGAAGAAAAAGTCCTTTTGCGCGAAGAAAAAAACTATTCCCTAAACAAGCAATGGATAAAGCAAGTGAAAACTTTTGGCTCAAACCTTGAAAACTCTTACCTAAAAAAAGCAGGAAACAATTATTTGCAAGACCTTGAAAAACACGGAACAGTGAACGTAACACTGGTTGGAATCCGGGAAACCGCAAGGTTTTTGATTGACGGCTTTTTCAGGCTGCCAAACCCGCAAAAAAAGCCAAACATTGCGCTTTGGCGAAACGTTTACTCAATAATTGGGCTAAATGACGCCGATTACGATGGTTTGAAAGAAACGCTCCCCCAATGGTTTGCTGTTTCAAGCGAAAACAATTTTTTGGACAAAATGTTTGCAGACACTCTTTCAAAATTTGGCATGAAAGTAAAGCTCGGAGTAAAAGAAGCTGCAACCTCTCTAAGCGACACATTTGTGACAGGCGACTATGTAGGAGTTATTTTTTATCCCCCAAAATTCCGCGAACTCTGGCACAGGCAAAACAAACTGCCACAAAAAGTAAACGAATTCGACCTCCACCACCACTTTAAAATGATGATAGACGAAAAAGCCACAATCAACGCCCTGATAACAAAAAACCCAGACCTCGCAGACCAAATAAGAGAAAAATACATGAAACACTTCAAAGAGGGAAAAAAATGAGTTTTAGTTTGCTTCTTCCAAGGATTAATTCAAAAAGCAATTCAACAAAAGAAAAAATTGTTTCAGTGCTTGCAATAAAATGGCCCCTTTCTGTGAAAGAAACATATTCCTCGCTAAAAAACGATTTTGGTTTTTTGGGAAGCTATCAGGCAGTGCACAAAGTTGTAACTGAACTCGTGCAAGAAGGAGTTGTTGAAAAAACAGTCAATGGATTTCAGCTGGACAAGCACTGGATAGGAAATCTCAACACATTCACCAAAAACCTCAAAAAATCCTACGAACAAAACAACTTCCAACAATCCGATCCCAGTGGAATAGTGCACCTGCAGTTCAAGTCATTCATTGAATACACCAAATTTTTAATACACGATTTTTTTGGAGACGAATCATTAAATCCTCAAAAAAAAGAGGCAGGGTGTTTTTGGGCACATGTTTACCCCGCAATTGGGATTGGAAACGTGGAACATGAGACAATGAAAAAAATCATGAACTATACAACACATTATGCAGTTTGTCGAAACAACACAATTGCCGACACTTTCTTTAATGACTACTTTGAGAAACTTGGAAAAAAATGCATCACAGGGGTTGACTTTTCTGTTAAAAACGACACATTTGTGCACGGAGACTACGTATTGGAGGGAATTTTTTCACCAGAGATAACGGCACAATGGGACGAATTGTTTGAAAAAATAGACGAACTCGATAATCTGAACTTACAAAAACTATTTGACTTTACAACAGACAAAAACAAAATAGACGTAATAATCTTCAAAAATAAAGAATTTGCACAAAACCTTGTAAAGGAAGCAAAAAAAATTTATGAAAACAAAAAAAAAGACAAAATTGAGCTAAATTCACTGCACGAATCGGACATGTTTTTGCTTGACTTCATTTTGCAGCACCTGCCAGCAAATAAAGAAACAATGGCATGGCAATGGAGCCATTACTGGATTCCGTTGTTTTTATCAAAAAAAGAGTACCAGAAAATCTCCAAAATAAACGACAAATTTGAAGTTTACAGCGCAGTAAAAGGGAATACAGCAATAGATAAGTGGTGCTCTGAATTCTGGAACCAAAACGGGGCCAAAACGGTTTTTGGAAAAAACTTTTCTTCAGGAACTGACACAGTCGCATTTTCAGAATTTGTTATACAAGTCCATTACCCGCAAGAATTAATGAAAAAACTTGAAGACTTTTTTAACAAAGCAAAAACAATCCAAGAAATAAACGTGAACCAGTTATTCCAAACAATATTTTTAGAAA
This sequence comes from Candidatus Iainarchaeum sp., assembly GCA_016186855.1. Lineage (GTDB taxonomy): Archaea > Iainarchaeota > Iainarchaeia > Iainarchaeales > GW2011-AR10 > JACPKT01. The sequence continues at coordinate 5,419 of JACPKT010000045.1, forward strand.
AAACAAAAATAATAGTGGTCGTAAACAAAAACAAGGAATTGGCCGAAAGAATAAAAGAAGAAACA
>JACPKT010000046.1 GCA_016186855.1 Candidatus Iainarchaeum sp.
AGGGATAGGAAACGCACTGGTTTCAGCAAAGCTCGCTTCAAAAGTAATTACCCAAGCGCTTGAAGAATTAAATTACTCTGAAGAATTCCTCAAACAGTACGAAAAAATGCTCTGGGAAGAGCTTGACACTGAACTCCAGACAAGCTACAAAATGCAGCGCCTTGGAAAATACAAGTTCATACTAAACCTCGTAATTGGAAAGGCTGCAAAAAAACCAAAACTTCGCGAAACCCTCTCTCACACTCTCGTGTCCGAAAAACCATTCAAAGAAATAGTCACGCCCCTCGGGCTTTTGAAAATGCTTTTGACATGAATGCTAAGCCAAAGAACTAACAGTGCAATTCAGAATTAACCGAATTTCGCGTATTTGTTAGAGCAGTAAGAATTTCTAACTGGAATTTTTGTTGCCACATTTTTTATCGTTTTTATCCAGCGCTTTCTGTTGGCAAAATTATTTCACCAACACATTATTGCCTCTGGTTCTTTTGAAGTACTGTCATTCAAACTGTTTTAAAGTTGTGTTTGGTTTTGTGTGGCGGGCTTCACGCATTGAACGGTGTTCTGGAGAATTTTTTCCTACAAAAAACCCTGGCATCAGGCGGGTTTGAAGAGAACTGTTCTTTCTGCTTTCAATGAACTGCGAGTCAAAAAAAGTTTCGTAAAACTCTTTTTTCCACTCCACAGAAGGGGCCCACCTTTCTTTTATCTGCCCTTGCAGCAATTTTCTTGTTTGCTCCACTGCATTTTCCGTTGAAAAAAATTCCTGCTGCAATGGAATGCTCACTTCTTTCCTGTAAGTGGCAGCCCACAAAACCGGCTTATTGTATAGCGCAACCACAAATGCAGGGTAACGGTGGCAAAAGTGTTTTAGCGCGTCAATTATTGCAAAGGAAGGGGCGCCCACTTCCGCAAACAAGAGCATTTCCGAAAAACACTCCAGCCTCCCAAAAGCCTTTAATTTGTGCTCCCACGCAAAAGATGGGTTTGACATCATCATTTTTTTCCCGCGACGCAAAATTTGCGGGATTTGCTTTACCAAAAAGTTTTCTTTCAAGCAAAACACCCTAAAGTGGTTTGTTTTCCTGCAACATCCAAAAAGGGAAGGGATTTTTTCAAAACAACCCCAAAATTTTTCAGCTCTTGGGCGGATTTAATTTTGTGTTCTTCTCTTGCATCCATTATGCGCTGTGCACTTGTCAGGCCAACACCAGGCACGCGCAACAATTCTTCAAAGGAAGCTTCATTTACATCAACCGGGAACAGTTCCTTGTGCGCTAGCGCAAAATTTATTTTTGGGTCAATGTTTAATGGCAGCATTCCGTTTTCTCCAACCATTTCCTTTGCTTCTTTGAAAGAAAAATGGTAAAAGCGCAAAAGCCAGTCAATGCGATACAGGAAATTTTCGCGAACTAAAGGAATTGACCTGCTGTTTTCAAGCGGAGTAAAAGGTTGCGCGTCAAAAGCGGAAAAATAGGCTTTTTTCAATCCAAAATTCTTGTACAGTTCCTCAAGGCAGTTAATGTAATCCAAATCCGTTTCCCCACCAGCACCAACAACCAATTGCGTGGTTACCCCAGAAGTTACGTTGTCTTTTCCCTTGAGTTTTTCAATCCATGAAAGCCTTCGCAACACGTCTGTCTGGTAGTCTTTTGTGGTGCACAGTTCCGAAAAAGAGCTTTTTGTAGGAGCTTCCAAATTTAATGAAACCCTGTCAGCATGCTCTGCAAGCGCTTTTATATCGCTTGGGTGTGCTCCAGGCATTATTTTGAGGTGAATGTATCCCTGATAATTGTACTTGCCTCGAAGGATTGAAACGGTTTCAAGCATTTTTTGCGCGGCCACATCGGCACTGCCGCACACCCCGGAGCTCAAAAAAAGCCCTTCAACATAGTTTCGCACATACATTTGCATAAACAAATCAGCCAATTCTTTTGCCTCAAAAGCTGTTTTTTGCTTTTTTTTGCAGCCAGTGGAATGAATGCAGTACTTGCAGTCGTGAACACACGCATTGGTTTGAAGAACTTTGAGCAGTGAAACGCATTTTCCGTCAGGAGTAAAGCTTCTGCACACTCCCGCAGAGTACGGGGCGCCAATGCGGTCAGGGCCTCTTAGCGCTCTTTTTGTCCTCGCGGGAGTGCACACATCCCACTTTGTACCACCTCCAAGTATTTTCAGTTTTTCAAGAGTGTTCATGCAATAACACTGGGGCGCCTGAATATAAACGGCTTGTGAAGCACACGAAGTTTCCACTGCGCTTTAAAAAAACACAAATTGATTATTGCATTCACTTAAAAAATTTTGGTTCCTTTCTTTTTACGGTAAAATGAAGCTGTTGTTTTCAAAAGAGCCTAAAAACTTTGAATTGGCGGTTTTTATTTTAACGCCCCAAACCCTGAAAGAAGCGCTTTCAAAAGAGCTTGCACAACTAAAAGAAATTGTGCCACGCGAAAAGTTTGAGGCAAAAGAAGAGCAATCACTTTTTTTGGCTGCAGGATTTGGAAAATTCAGGCGCGCACTGTTTTTTGGATTGGGTGAGCAAAAAATTGATGCAGAAAAAGTGCGGAGGGCTGCTGGGAGCGCTGTTTTTTTTGCGCAGGGAAAAAAAATTGAAAAAATTTCCTTTTTTGTGCCGGACATAAAAGAGGTTTCAAAAAAAGACGCCGCAGTGGCACTGGTTGAGGGAAGCATTCTTGCAAACTATTCTTTCCAAAAATACAAAACAGTCGAACAGGAAAAAAAAATTTTTGTAAAAGAAACAGAGCTTTCAGGAGAGCTTGACA
>JACPKT010000047.1 GCA_016186855.1 Candidatus Iainarchaeum sp.
GTATTTTTTGGGAAATCGAAAAGAGCTTGTGTTCGAGCTTGAATCGGAAATGAAAGAGCTTTCAGCAAAAAGACAGTTTGAACTTGCAATCCAAAAACGCGACGCCATTTTTTCGATACAGGGACATGGGCAAAAACAGGTGATTGAAAAATTTACAAAAAAAAACGCCGACTACATTGCGTTTGCAAAACTTGGTGGCTCTTTTTCAATGCAATTGTTCGAATTCAGAAAGGGAACTCTTCTCTCAAAAAAATCCTTTAACTTTAATTCAGAAATCGTTGAAAAAGACATTCTGGAGGATTTTTTGCAAAACTATTACTCTGAAAACAAGGCACCAGACGAAATAGTGTTGCAGGAAATGCCAAAAAACTTCAAAGAAATCGAACAAACCATTTCTTCAATTTCCGGCAGACAAATCAGGATAATTGTGCCAAAAGCAGGTAAAAAAAAGAAAATTCTTGGGCTTGTGCAAAAAAACCTGTCCTTTGCCTTGAACCCGCAAAATGACCCGCTTATCGGACTAAAAAACACCCTTTTGCTTTCATCAGTTCCAAGAGTGATTGAATGCTTTGATGTTTCCCATTTGGGTGGAACAAACACGACGGCTTCAATGGTTTCTTTTTTGGACGGAAAGCCAAACAAGTCACAGTACAGAAGGTTTGGAATAAAAACTGTCGAATGGATTGACGATTTTGCAGCAATGCAAGAAGTTGTGGGGAGACGCTATCGCAGGCTAAAAGAAGAGGGACAAAAAATGCCTGACCTGATTTTAGTTGACGGTGGAAAAGGACAGCTTTCCGCAGCCCAAAAAGTGCTGGAAGAGCTTGGACAAAAAATTCCAATAGTGGGGCTTGCGAAAAAAAACGAGGAATTGTTTCACCCAATGCGCAAAACCCCAATTGTTCTGGACAAAAAGGATGCCGGGCTAAAAATTTTAACGCACATTAGGAACGAAGCCCACAGGTTTGCACTAAAATACCAGAAAAAATTAAGGGAAAAAGAATTTAAACAATTCTAAAACATTATTTAATCAATGAGAAAAAAACAGGCAATGAACCTGGAAAGAATTCCGCGCTCAAAGCTCGCCAGAAAACAGATAGACTTTTACCATAGAGTTATCCGCGAAAACATTGGCATAATCAGGTCTACTGCAAAAAAATTTGCATGGACCCTCCCAGACCAGGATGAAATAATAGATTTAATAAAATTTAAGTTGTTCACGTCAGCATCAAGGCTTGACGCTTCAAAAAACACGCGGGGCTTTGTGTCAGTTGTTGCAAGAAATGTGTGCCTTGATTTGTATAGGAAAATGAGAAAAAGAAAAGAAGTCCAGCTTTTAGACCTTGTGGAGGAAGTGGAAAGAAAATTGTTTGCAAGAAAAGGAAGTGAAACCCCGCTTGACATTGCATCGAGAAAGGATTTGACTGCACGAATAATTAGAGAAATATCGACTCTTCCACCTTCAGAGCGTGGTTTAATTGAATACATTTTTGGTTTGGGGCACTTTAAAGTCCCTCACACGTATCAGCAGGCCGCTGATTTTTTTAAAATTCCCCTTGGGACAATAAAATCAAAACTGTTTTCAGCCAAAAGTAAATTAAAGTCAAAACTTGAAAAATACGCCTGATTATCAAAGTTATCAACCTTTTAGAAAAAGGTTTTTTGAAAGGTATTTTTATGCCGCAATTTGAACTTGTTTCAAACTTTGGCCCAAAAGGCGACCAGCAAAAGGCAATTGACCAGCTGACAGAAGGGCTAAAATCCAGCGGGCAGCAGACGCTTTTGGGAATTACGGGCAGCGGGAAAACTTTTTCCATCGCAAGCGTTATTGCCAATGCACAGCGTGCAACGCTTGTGCTTGCGCACAACAAGACGCTTGCAGCACAGCTCTACAACGAATTCAAAGGATTTTTCCCAAAAAACGCAGTGCACTATTTTGTGTCATACTATGATTATTACCAGCCTGAAAGCTATTTGCCCGGAAAAGACGTTTACATTGAAAAGGATGCCCAGATAAACGAAAAGCTTGAAGAGCTGCGAATTGCCTCAACCACTGCCCTGTTGAGCAGGCGTGACGTGATAATTGTTTCAAGCGTTTCATGCATTTATGGCTTGGGAGACCCAAAAAACTGGGTTGACCTAAAAGTCCACCTTTCTTTTGGCCAAAAAATTTCAAGGGAAAAAATCATTTCACAACTTGTTGACATACAGTTTGAAAGAAATGACCTGGTGCTTGAACCTGGAAAATTCCGCGTGCGCGGGGACACAATTGACATCAGAACCGCCCTAAGTTCTGATTTTGTAAGAGTGGAATTGTCTGGAGACGAGGTTGAAAAAATTTCGCGTTGGAGTTATCCGGCAATTGAACTGATAGAAGAAATAAAAGAAATTACAATTTTTCCTGCAAAGCACTTTGTGATAAGGGAAGGGCAGAGAAAAACTGCTGTTGAAAGCATTCAAAAAGAGCTGCAGGAATGGGCTCCAACTTTGGGCGAATTAGAGCGCACTAGGCTTGAATCAAGAACCCGTTATGATTTGGAAATGATTGAAGAACTTGGCTACTGCAGCGGGATAGAAAACTATTCAAGGCACTTTGACGCAAGGCAGCCCGGCGAGCCACCGTTCACGCTGCTTGATTTTTTTCCCAAAGATTTTCTGCTCGTGGTTGACGAGTCGCATGCGGCGCTTCCACAAGTGCGCGGAATGGTGAAAGGCGACCGCTCGAGAAAAAAAGCGCTCATAGAGCACGGTTTTAGGCTCCCAAGCGCTTATGACAACCGCCCCCTCACATTTGAAGAATTTGAAAAATACTTTAACAACGTGATCTACACTTCTGCAACTCCGGCTGATTATGAAAGAAAGCATTCAAAGCAGATTGTTGAGCAGATAATTCGCCCTACTGGGCTAGTGGATCCGCAAATTTTTTTGCGGCCGGCAAAAAACCAGGTAAAGGACTTGATGAAAGAAATTCTAATGACAGAAAAAAAAGGATTTAGAATGCTTGTAA
>JACPKT010000023.1 GCA_016186855.1 Candidatus Iainarchaeum sp.
TGAAATTTTGGAGTCAATTCGGGCAAAAATGGAGCAGTATGCGCGAGACTTAAGCCAGCCAAGCATAATGCTTTTTTACCTTGGAGTGCTCCTTCCGCTTATTTTGATTATCATTTTGCCTGTCGGGAGCTCTTTCAGCGGCGCCCCGCTTGCAAACCCGATTGTTCTCGCGCTCATTTACCTTATTGTTCTTCCTGCGGTTACCTATATTTTCGCACGCACCCAGATTATTTCAAAAAGGCCGCCTGTGTTTGAGCCGCCAAAAATTGATGATTCTTTTCCAGGCCTTCCTCCAAAAAACAAAATGCTTTTGGGGAAAACGCTTGTGGACGCAAGAATGGTTGCTTTGGCAGTGCTTGTGGTCGGCACTGTTGCATCGCTATACATTTCTGCGGAAGGCATTCCTCCAAAATCTTTTTACTCTATCCTAAACATTTCAGAAGAGACTCCGCAGGTAATTCCAGCGGACAAGCAGAAAGAAGAAGTGATTTTAAAGGCAGGGCTTGGAAGTGCAGACCATTTTAGCATTCCTGAGGGAAGGCTTTATCGTCAGCTCAAGGCAACCGGGCTTTCGGATGATATGGCTGCACAAAGCGTTCTGGTTGAGGAAAAAAAGTTTTTCACAAAATCAGAGCACGACATTGCGCCATACAACCAGATTTTTGGCCTCTTAATAACCGTTACTTCTGCGGCTTCAATTTTTCTTTATTACACCAACATTTACAAGCGCAGGGCACAGCTTGAACTCATCCAGCTCGAGCAAGAGTTCAAGGACTCGCTTTACATTATTGCCTCAAGAATGGGTGAAAACAAGCCATTAGAGGAAGCGCTGAAAAACACGCAAGAGTTTTTGCCAAATTACAAAATTTCCCAGACTTTTTTTCCAAAAATTGTTGACAACATTTCAATGCTTTCAATGCCCGTGGACAAGGCAATTTTTGACAAGGATTTTGGGGCACTCAAAAACATCCCAAGCACCATCATGCAAAGCGGGATGCGCCTGCTTGTGGATTCTGTCGAGCTTGGAGTGAATGTTGCGGCGCGTTCAATGATTGCGCTTTCAATCCAGATTTCAAACCAGGAAAAAGTAAACAACAGCCTCAAGCTATTGGTTGGCGACATCACCAGCATGATGAAAGTGATGAGCCTTTTTATTGCGCCACTGGTTTTAGGCATCACGACAGCGCTCCAAAAAATCGTCATAATCACCCTTTCAAGCATTGCTGCAAGCGATGTTTCAAAACAGTTCGATTTAAGCAATGTGGATTTGGCAAATTTGCCCGGCGGGGCAATTCCATCGACTTTTTCAGGCCTAAGCGTCGGAAGCTTTATTGACCCGGCCGCAATTGCTTCCATGGCGTCCCCAAGCGAATTCATTTTCATAATTGCAGTGTTTGTGATTGAAGTAGTGGTGATAATGACTTTTTTCACAACAATGGTTGAAGAGGAAAACAAATTGCTGTTTAAAATAAATCTTTCAAAGTACCTTCCAATTGCAGTTGTCACTTTTGTGCTGAGCATTATTGCGGCAAACGTTCTCATTGGGGGATTTTTGGGTGGCTAGCGCCGTCACGTCCGGCGGGTACGGGTATATGCTCCATCTTCGATGGAGCGGTAATACTGCAAAGCAAGAGGCACTGAATGTGCAGCGAAAGCGCCGCCAGATTTTGCGGGAGGGGGGAGAATTCGAGCCCTTCAAAATGCTGATTGGCGCGGTGTTTGCATTGCTTGTGCTCACAATAATTGTTTCGGCAATCCAGTCTTTTGAACAGTTCCGCACAAAAATCAGCATTGAAAAATTTTATTCGGGACTCCAGAACGCCACAAATCAGCCCAACGGGCAACTGCTAGTGATTGACAACGTTTTTTTTGAAGTGGACACGATTTTTGCTGCAAACTCTATAGCAAGAAACATTGGGTTAAAAGAAGGCTGCCTTGAACTTGACGCTTCCCGACCAGCATTTGAAAATCCAAGTAGACAGTTAGTAAAAATGCTCTCAAATGCCGAGACAAGCGTTTTTGCCCGCTGCCGCACAAACGAAAGCGGCGGAAACCCGGCCTGCGAGGTTTCATGCTGTGTTTCTTTCGGAGAACAAAGTTGCGCGTAAAACTGTATCTTTAGCAAACTGTGTAAATTACGCAAATTAAAAAATTTTATTGGTTTAATTTCTTTAGGTGATTTGTTTGGACAAGTCCGTGCATTTTGAAATTCCAAAAACCTTAAATATCCCCTTGTAGCTTTATCTAAAGAGCTTTTATGAAAACGTTTTCGTTAAACCAGCGCGGCCAAGGCTTTGAAGTATTCAAGCTGTTAATTGCGGCGATTGTGGCAGTCTTCATTCTCACAATAATGTTGCAGATACTGCAGGGCATTAAACCGCCCACGCAGGGAAACCCACGCCTGAAAGAACAGGGTTTGTAATTTTTAACAAGGACACGACTCAGTTGAACGCAAGAACAATTGCAAATCTGACAGGCTCTCTTGACGAATCGCAAATCTGCTTGACTGTTAGCTCTGTTTTTGAGGATTCGTTTGAAAAAAGCGGTGCTTCCGGAGGTTATGGAGGAGTATTAAATTTCAAGGCACAGCAGTTGCAGGCAAAGCTCTGGGTTATTTGCGATTCAGGTAACAGTGTAGACAATTCTGTGAATAACGCCGGTCTTTCAGATGAAATGCCTGGCTGCAGCGGAACAGGGGATTCAAAAACCGTCTGCTATGTTTCGGTTGTTTCCACGAACTGACAGCCGCAAAATCGGCAACAAATTGACAAATGAACAATGGGTATAATATTCTTTCGTCAATTTGTTGTGGCGCTTTTGTGCCATTTCACTTCGTTCAATGGCACTGGCTCGCCTTCGGCTCGCAGGAACAAAAAATTTCGACTCGCAAAACCATTAAATAGTTCTTTTTCCATCTTTTTCTTATGGGATTGTTTGGTTTGGATGAGCGCGCGCAAGGAGAGTGGAGCTCGATTTACTTAATCATTATTTTTATAATTGCCGCGCTTTTGCTGATTGGAATTGTCAAGCCAATGTTTAAGAGCAGCCAGGAAATTGTCAAAACCCAGCCTGTTTTGAGCAAATAACGGAGTGAACTTTTTAAACTACTAAAGCGTTCTAAAATAGTATGTTTTCGCAAAAGGGACAGGAGGCAGCGCCGTTTGAACTTCTGATTGCAGTTGTTGTGATGGGCTTTGTGCTGCTTGCAGGGATAAATGTGATGGGGATTTTGCAGCTGGAAGAGTGCAAGGGAACACTTGACAGCCAGATGGAAAAAATCAAAACCGCAATTGAAGGAATTGTTGCAGGCGAGGGGCAGCGGGACTTTTCCTATTCTCTCCCGCATTGTTTCAAGCGCTCTACGGAAGAAGATGATGCGCTCAGCAAAACAGTGTTTGAAATCCAAAACGTGACATCTAGGCAGGTATGCACTGCCTATTGTTCGGGCGCGCGCTTTGAGTGCATGCTTTTATGGTTTAGAACAGAAGACTATCATAATGCAAAGTGCCTGCGCATTTCCACTGCCACAAATTTTCCAGAAGAATCCGGCACATGCAATGATTTTTCCATTGAAGAGTTCGAGCCCGTTGATTTGACGGAAGGGATTCTGGAGGGGCAGTATTTTTTGGTGAGAAAATTTGACCTCTCAAGTGCAAATGCCAACATTTGTGCGTACAATAGGGTGATTTGAAGTGCTTGGATTCATTTTAAGCAAAATTAACCTGCTTATTTTGGTTGTCGCGATTTTTGCGATTGTTTCTTTTTTCACCAGCTTTCAAGCAAGGCATACGCTTTGGTGAGCTCTCCTGCTTATTGTTTTTCTGATGCGTTTGACTTGCCTCGCTCGATTGTTGTTGGCGGGGAAGAGTTTTTTTACATTATAAAAATTTCCCAGCAGGAGGTTGGAGTGGACACTGACGAGGACGGCACTTCCGACACGCAGGTGAACATCGTGATTTTTTCAATGATTCCAAGAAGGGATTATTTGAAATTTTTGGAGGACATTGACCCTGCAGAGCGCACTGTTGCAAACCAGCCCCCGTCTGTTGCAGCCTCTGCCTTTCGAACCAGCTCTCAAGTTTTTCTTTTCTCAAGGCCTTATTCTGGTCAAGAGTATTCTGTCGGTTCAGTGCTTTCTGAAGAGATTTTTGTCGACCCGAACACTGCAAGGGTCAGGTATAATTCGATTGAGTTCCGCAAAGAAATCCGCAACGGCATAGAATCGGTTTATATTTACCCGTGCAGTAGTACTGAAGAGAACTGTGAAACAGTGAAGAACGAGGTCGCGCTTGCAGCAAATTTAAGTGGTGGTTTTGGGTGCTAGAAAAGGGTTTTTTGGGCCCAATAGGGGATGATTTGCCTTCGCTTATCCCTCTTCTTTTTGCGCTGCTGATTTTTTTTGGGACTTTTTCTTTTTCTTTTGGAGTCTTTAACGAGAAAAACACTTCTTTTGACGCTGACCTTGCAGTGCTTGGCATTTCGCGCATTTTAAAAGGCACAAGTTACATTACCGGCATTTCTGATTTTTTGCAAAAATGTGCAAGCATTAACATTACGAAAGTAAAATACCGTGCGGGAATAACAAATTTTTTCACCGCGCCGCAAAATTACAATGCTCCATTGCCTGATGGGCAGGGCTATTCTTTGGACCCGCTGCCGCGCTCTTTTTCAATCGGTTTTTTCAAAAATTCCAACGGAGAAATTTTTGAGTGCACTAACCTTTCCAGGGCGGAAACTGGAGCTGTTCAAAACGAGGCGGACGAGTTTTTTTCCGGCCGACCAATTCTTGTGAAAATTTTTCCGCTGGTTGTTGAAGACGAGCGCGTTGTAAAGCCAATGCACTTGGTGGTGGTTGCATGGAAAAACTAGGGGCGCGCGCGCAAGCCGCAGTAACTGATGCTCTTTATTTTTTGCTTATTGTCACTGGCGTGAGCGTTTTGCTGTTCACTTTTTCAAACACTTACGGCAACAGCGTGAGCACTAAAGTCACCACAAATCACAACACGACTTTTGCGGCAGACGCGCTTAAAACAATCCTTTACAGCAGCACTCCGCGCGACCCCCAAAAAAGCCTTTATGCCCCTGCAACAGAAATAGAGGTTGACCACCTGCTTGCATTCATTAAAGAAGATTACTCTGATGACAGCGAACTATTGCCCCAAACAAAAGAAGTTCTGGCAAAAGATATAATTGGGATATTGGCCCCCATTGCAACAAATTACGATTACGCGTTTTATGTTTCAGTGGTTGAGGAAAAGTTTGTGTTTGTTTTTTTGAAAACAACTGACGTGGCAAACCGGGTTGTCAATTATTATTTTTGCGGCCAAAATTCTGACTACCGCGATTTTAAGGAAAAACTGTCAAAACTTTTGGTGAATGTAGGAGAAACGAGTTCTTCAAGTTCGCGTATAAAGCTGTCGCTTGCTGATGCAAGCGGCGGAATTTCTGCAGGCACCAATTCACAGGTTGACCTTGTGATTTGGAATGCGACTGCACTCGAAACATTCGCTGACGATGGCAGCCGGCACGAATTGATTGATTTTGCTGGAAGCGATTGGGGCTGCACGCAGTTCAATCCGGTTTAAAGCTTTTTTGACTTAAAAGTTGCCCTACATTTTGGGCAGGTAAATGCAGTGTATTCTTTAAAGGTTTCAACCTGCTTGGCGCAGTGACTGCAGAATGCAGTTCCGCATTCCGGGCAAAAAACGATGTCTTCTGCATGGGTCTTGCAGTTTGGGCACTGGCTTTCCCCTATGTCCATCTCTTTTGAAATTGAATCGGCTTCAAGGCTTGCGAGTTCTTTTTCGAGGTCGCTGAAATCTTCTTTGCGAGAAATTCCCTGAGAGCTTTTTTTGCCTTTTTTTTGCTCTTAAAAAATGTCTGAAATGCTTAATCCTTCAAGCTCTTTTTGGGCCTGCGATATTTCTTGTCTTTCCTGCACGTTTTCCCTTAAAGTTTCTTGTGTTTTTATTT
>JACPKT010000053.1 GCA_016186855.1 Candidatus Iainarchaeum sp.
ATGCAGATTGCAAAAATGCTTGCAGGTGAAAAAATTGACGCAATTTACTCAAGCAAGCTGAGGCGTGCAATTGACACTGCAAAACAAATCGCAAAATTCCACAAAACAAAAATAATTAAAATAACTGAACTGAAAGAAATTGATTACGGAATGTTTGAAAAAATGACTTTTGCAGAAATTGAAAAAAAGCATTCCAAACTCTGGGAACAAAGGAGAAAAAACAAGTACAACTTCAAGCCGCTCGGCGGGGAATCATTTGCAGAAATGGACAAAAACAGGATTAAACCATTTGTAAACGAAATCAAAAAAAAGCACAAAAACCACACAATTGCAATAATTGCGCACAGCGGGACAAACAGGCTCATAATGGGAAGCATTTTAGGGCTAAAAATTGAGGAAAAAGTCAACATCTGGCAGCCAAACGAGTGCATTTACGCAGTGCAGTGCACGAAAAGCAAATGCAGCACATGGCACGAATGCATTGGAAAAAAAGGAAAATTCAGGAGCTTTCTAAAAGTAAAAGACATGGAGTTCTGGAACAAATCATTCAAATAAACGGCTGGCTCCCAACGGCAAATTCCGTTGACGAATTTGTGCCACTTTCAGTGGCACTAGCGCCATCCACAGATGGCGCAAAAGCGTCAACCGATTTTGCGGTTGGTTTACACGCCATACATGCCCTGTCTACGACAGGGCGATAATATAAATTTGGTTTTGGTAATAAAGTAAACCTTTTTTACTGTTTTTGCTACCAAATTTTTGAGTAGAAATTTTTTGCGAACTCAAGCGAGCCAGCGCCATTCTGCAGAATGGCGCAAAGGTGTCGCCTGACTTTGCAGGCGTTGAGGTCATAGCATAACCAGGTAGTGCGCTCGGCTCCAGAAAGCCTTTTTAAAAAAAAGGCTTGCGAAAAAATAGCTTCGCTTGCCTTTAAAAAAAAAAGGCTTGGGAAAAACAGCGGAAAAGAGCTAAAACCGCCAATGGGGGGCGACCGAGTGACCAGGGTTCAAATCCCTGTGACCTCATTTTCTTGTTGTAATTCAAAATTATATGGCATATTACCGCCCAATCTTAGATTGGGCACATACAGATTGTCAACGAATCTTTTCGTTGCTTTGCGCAACAATTAAATTGTCCAATGCTCAAATTTATCTGGTAAGATGCTTTGTAATTCGGTTAAAGCTGCATCAGTAGAGGAAGCACTGCAGGAAATTGTCCTGGCGCAAAAAAGCGCGGACTGCATTGAATTGTGCCTTGACGAAATAAAGGACGTTGATGAAAAAAACTTGCCAGAACTAATTTCTGCCTGTGAAAAAAAGGTCGTTGTCAGCGTGAGGGAGAAAACGCACGGCGGAAAATTTGAGGAGTCTGCTGAAAAGAAGATTTTGCTTTTGAAAAAAGCAGTTGAATGCGGTGCGGATTTTGTCGAAATTGATTCAGAAATGCAGTCTGAAAGTTTCGTTTCCCTGAAAAAATCCGCTTTGCGGAAAACAAGGTTCATTCACGCGCATTATTTCACGCGCCACACGCCTGCACAGATAGAGTTGATTAAAAAAGCAGAAGAGCTTTCAAAATTAAAGCAAGCAAGGATTGTAAAAATTGTGACGCGCGCAAATGTTCTTGAGGACAATTCTGTAGTCATTGGTTTGATAAAGGAATCAAAAAAAATGGGAATAAACATTATTGCGCACTGTGAGGGCGCTTTCGGGCGGGATTCAAGGATTCTTTCACTACCCTTCGGCGCGTTCCTCACATACACCACTGCAAGGAAACACCCGTTGCCGGAAAGCGGTGAAATAAACGTTTTGGAAATGAAAAAAATTTACGCGGGACTGAAGCTGCTTTTGTGATTTACTGCACATACTCTTCGAATGCTTTTATTTCAAGGGATTCAATTGTTTTTTGTGCAATGGAGTGAAAAAATGCCTTGGCAAGCTGGACGTTTGTTATGAGCGCGACATTGTGGTCGACTGTTGCCCTGCGCAAGTCATAGTTTTTGTCAAGAGAAATTTGTTTTAGGGGGTTTGGGATGCTTACTACAAGGTCAATTTTTTGCTTTTGCAAAAAATCGTAAATGTTTGGAGAGGCCTTTTCGTCAAGCTTGTGTATGAGCTCGCATTTGACGCCATGCAGGGAAAAAAACTTGAACGTGTCGTCAGTGCAGAAAATTTTGTGCCCTATCCCTTCAATGCTTTTCACTTCATCCAATAATTTGAAGCGGTTTTCTTCCCCTGAAATGCTCAGCACGATGCCTTTTTTTGGCCACAAAAATTCTGTTGACAAAATTGCCTTCAAAAAAGCGTCTTCAAAATCGCACCCTAAGCAACCCACCTCTCCAGTGGATGCCATTTCAACGCCGCTGATTGGGTCAGCTCCCTGTAGCCTTGAAAACGAAAACTGCGGGGCCTTTACGCCCACGTGATCCAAGTCCAGCGCGTTCACAAAATTGTTTTTAACAGGTTTTCCCAGCATTGCACGGGTAGCAATTTCAATGAAATTTGTCCCAGTAACTTTTGAAACGAAAGGAAAGCTACGGCTTGCGCGAAGATTGCATTCAATCACCTTTACTTCGTTGTCTTTTGCAATGAACTGGATGTTGAATGGCCCGGAAATCCGGAGTTCTTTTGCAAGGGATGCTGCAACCAGTTTTATTTTTCTGATTGTTTCAATATAGGTTTTTTGGGGCGGCAAAACCATTGTGGCGTCACCAGAATGCGTGCCTGCGTTTTCAATGTGCTCGTTTACTGCATGGCAAACAAGCTTTCCGCCAAATGCAACTGCGTCTATTTCAATTTCGCGTGCATTCAAAATGAATTTTGAAACAACCACAGGGTATTCTTGTGAAACAGACACTGCCCTTGAAAGGTACTCTTTGAGCTCGTCCTCGGTAAAAGCAACATTCATTGCCGAACCGCTTAAAACATAGCTTGGGCGCACAAGTACCGGAAAGCCGACTTTTTTTGAAAACTTTAGTGCATCATCCAGTTCGCTGAACTCTTTCCATTCAGGCTGGCTGATTGACAGCCTGTCACAAAGGCTTGAGAACTTGTGCCGGTCCTCTGCAGTGTCAATGCTTTGAGGGCTTGTGCCAAAAATTTTCAAGCCAACAGAACTGCATTTCATTGCAAGATTGTTTGGAATCTGGCCCCCGACCGAAAGAATCATTCCAAGCGGGTTTTCTTTTTTGTAAATGTCCAAAACCATTTCAAATGACAGCTCGTCAAAATACAGCCTGTCACAGACATCATAATCCGTTGAAACTGTTTCAGGGTTATAATTCACCATTATTGTTTGAAAGCCAAGTTTTCGAAGTTCTTTGGCGCAAAAAACACTGCACCAGTCAAATTCAACGCTGCTTCCAATCCTGTAAGCGCCGCATCCCAAAACCATTACAGAATTTTTCTCGCTAAATTCTACATCGTCTTCAATCGAATTATAGGTTACATAAAGGTAATTTGTTTTTGCAGGAAACTCTGCTGAAAGAGTGTCAATCTGTTTTACAAAAGGGGTTACTCCGAATTTTTCGCGAAGCTGCCTGATTGCCAGTTCGTCTTTTTCCCCTAAAAGCACTGCAAGCTGCTTGTCAGAAAACCCAAGCTTTTTTGCCAAAAGCAACAGTTCTTTTGAAATTGTTTTTGCGGAATTTTTTTCAATTTCTTTTTTCAATTCAACAACTTCTCTTAGCTTGTGCAAAAACCATTTGTCAATTTTTGTGAGCGCATGGATTTTTTCAATGCGCTCCCCCCCTTCAATTGCGTTCACGACTGCAAAAATTCTGTCACTGGTTGGGTACTTGAGTGATTCTGAAAGCTCTTCAAAATAAACCTTGTTTCCCACAAGCCCAAACATTCCAATCTGGAGCATCCTTACAGCCTTCTGCATTGCCTCGCCAAAGTTTTTGCCAATGGCCATTACTTCGCCCACGCTTTTCATTTCGGTTCCAATCCTTTTAGAAACATTCCGAAACTTCTGGAGGTCCCAGCGCGGAATTTTGACTACAACATAGTCGAGTGCGGGCTCAAAGCATGCACTGGTTTTTTTTGTAATAGAATTTTGGAGTTCAGTCAAACTATAACCAATTGCAAGTTTTGCCGCAATGAATGCAAGAGGATAACCTGTGGCCTTTGATGCAAGCGCAGAGCTTCTTGAAAGCCGGGCATTGACTTCAATGACCCGATAATCGTCGGAAGCCTGGTCAATGGCAAACTGCACATTGCATTCGCCCACAATCTTGAAGTGGCGAATTACCCTGATTGAGAGTTCGCGCAGCTTGTGGTACTCGTCATTGTTCAAAGTCTGTGACGGGGCAACAACAATGCTTTCGCCTGTGTGAATTCCAAGCGGGTCAAAGTTTTCCATGTTGC
>JACPKT010000042.1 GCA_016186855.1 Candidatus Iainarchaeum sp.
GGGTTTCTTTTGTGCGGCATGGTCGAGCTTCCCACTTGTTTTTCTCCAAAGCTTTCAGCAATTTCCCCTATTTCTGTCCTCTGGAGGTGGCGCATGTCATCTGCAAAATTTGCCAAAACAGTGAATGCTCCAATTAGGGCATTTATCAGGTCCTGCATTGGCTCTGGCGGAACAATTTGGGTCGAAGTGCCTGAAACCTTTAAGCGCAAAATTTTCATCACGCTTGCCTCAAGTTTTCGCGGGTCCTTTACAATTAGTGAAGATGCATTGTAAGAGCCCACTGCGCCGGAAAGTTTCCCGCACAAGTTTTCCTGCGCCCGCACTATTTCCTTTATGCGGTTTCCAAGCCGGTCAACAAATGTTGCCATTGCAAACCCAAAAGTGAGCGGGACAGCGTGTTGCCCGTGGGTTCGTCCAATCTGTAGCGTGCCCTTGTTTTTTAACGCAATGCTTATCCAGGCCTTTTCGAGTGCAATCAGTGCGGGCAGCACAAGTTCTTTTGTTGCGTGCTTGAACCGAACCGCATTTGCGGTGTCAACAATGTCATAAGATGTTGCGCCAAGATGGATGAATTGCCTTGCATCTTTTGGCACTTTTTTTCTCAAAACATTGACAAGAGCTTTTATGTCGTGTTTTGTGACTGCTTCCTCTGCATAAACTTCCCTGGCACTCACTTTTTGGGCAGCCTTTTCCACTGCAGCAAAAACAGAATAAGGGCATGCTTTTTGCTTTGCAAGAGCTTTAACCAGTGCAGCCTCAACTTGTGCCTGGTATTTTATGCGCGCATTCTCGCTCAAATAGCCTGCAAATTTTTCATTGTAATACCTGTAATCTAAGGGGGACAAAAAATCAAACTTATCCATAAAGAATTAATATAATAATCAAATAAAAAGCCTTTTCTTGGGCAAAAAAATAATTTCAACTCGATTAATCAAAAGGCTTTTATAGAGTTTTAATTCTTTAATAATTGATAAAAATTGGTGGATTTGAATGGACTATGCTTCTGCAATCAAAAGGCCGTTTGAGGACAAAAAAAATATTTTTATTTCGTTTTTAATTTCAGTTGTGGCAATAATTGTTTTTCCGCTCTGGCTTTTGTTCTTGGGCTATGCAGCACATGCAGCAAAAAATGCCCTTGAAAGGAAAAAAGAACTTCCAAAATGGAATGTTGCAATGTTTCTGGATTATCTAATCAAAGGAATTCTTATCATTCTAATAAAACTAATTTACACCATTGCAGGGGTTATAGTATTGGCATTTTCAGTTGGAAGTGCCATCGTAGGGGTTTTAAACAGTGGCGGTGACACTACTCTTTTGAGTCAGACAATTTTAGGCGCTGGATTTGTTGGATTAATCGGCGTGCTGCTTTTTGTTCTTGGAGCACTGTTAGCCCCAATGGCAATTATGAGTTATTTAAAGTCAAACAAGTTTTTGGACGCGTTTGCAGTTGGAAAAATTTTTTCAAAAACTTTTAGCTCAAAATTTTTTGTCTCTCTTGTGGTTTTGCTTGCCTATTTTTTTGTGCTATTTAATTTCGTTGCCATAATCGCGCTTTTGACTTTTGGAATCGGCTTATTGCTCTACCCACTGGCATTTGCCTACTTTCTTTCAGTAAGCGGTTACGAGATTTTTGCAGAAACATATAACGAAACACCGTAACGACCCGCTTTTACCTTTTTAAAAACACTTTTCTATTTTATTTAGTTGTTGCATGGACAGTGCTGTTGAACAAAGTGAGCCAGCGCCATTCCACAGAATGGCGCAAAAGTGCCAGCTGATTTCGCAGCTGCTGGGATGGCGGAGCCAGGTTTAACGCGCACCGCTCGAGACGGTGTGCCCGAAAGGGCGCGGGGGTTCAAATCCCTCTCCCAGCGTACAAACACTAATTCTCAATTTTAGGGATACAAAAAACCCTTGCGTGGGTTTACGACGCATATATGCCCTATCTTCGATAGGGCGGTAATATGGAATACATAAAAAGGTCAGCGGTTGCAATACCGCTTAAGGATGAGTATCCTTGCAAGAACAAATATTGGTTAAGAAAGGAGAGCAGGAAATTTACGGCCGAGAAAAAGTCCTTGAAAGACTACTCAAAAAATTGTGGTGGGGCGACAAATTTGTTGAAAGTTACAGCATTACTTTCTAGCTCCTTTTGGGTAAAAGTCCCATTTGGGTTCATCATAAACTGTGAGAAGTTCAAAGTCCCGGATTATGTCCGTGAATTTTTCCCGCAGTTTTGAAATTAAATTGTCCAGTTCTTCCCGGCTTGAAACTTCCACTTCAAGGTCAATGTCATGGTCTCCAAGCAGGTGGGCTGCAAAAATGATGTTTTTGTGCTCGTGTGTAAAATCAAAAAATTCTTTTAGGCGTTTTAGGTTCAGGTAATGCAGCTTTACAATAATAATGTTATTAAAGTACCCGATTCTTTTAAGGTTCAAAAGCGCCCCATAGCCCAAAATCGCTTTTGACTGTTCAAGTTTTTTAATTCGTTTAATGATTGTGTCAGGAGAGCTGCTGAATTTTTTTGAAAACTCCAAAGATGATTCCCTGCTGTTTTCAGAAAGGCTTGATAGAATATTCCTGTCCAAGTCATCTATTTTCAGTAATTCCTTCGACCCGGCATAAGTGTAAGCCAGTTTCAGTACTGGCTCCTCAATAAGATACGCACGGGTAAAATGGTCAACTTTTTCAACAGTGCAAATGTTTTTGTTTAATATGACATTGTCAAAGCGTGAAAGCATTTCCTTAAAAATTTCCCCAAAATGCTTTATGTTTCTTGCAGTAAAGGAAACCACCATATCCCAGTGCCCGCGGCATCTGGCAATCCACATTGTAAAAGGGTTTTCCACAAGGTAGTTTACCAGCTCTGTTTCCTTTTCGATTGAAAGATTTTGAAATCTAAGGTAAAGCCTGAAATTCTCAAAATCAAATTTTGCAGTGTTTATAACCGCATAAAATTTTCTTACAACCCCGCTTTTTTGAAGCCTCCTGATGCGGTAGGTGACTACCTGCTCTGAAGTTCCTGCCTTTTTTGCAATCCTTGAATTTGTGACTCTAGAGTAAAGGTCAAGTTCGTAAAGGATTTTCTTGTCAATCTTGTCTAATTTAAACAATTCAGCCATATTTTTATAATTTAAGAAAATCTATTTAAATTTATCGTAATTATAAAAAAATTTAAAATATGATTTTAAATTTTTTAAAGACAGCATACTGTTTATGGTTAACAAGTTAATTTACGGTGACCAGATTGAGGTCACAGTTGACACAAGCAAATTAAAGCTCCTTACAAGAAGGGAGATTGCAACAGAAGAAATCAGAAGGTACTGGAGAGTAAGGGGTTTTCAGTCAAAAGCCGTCTTTGGAGGCACCCTAACACTTGGAAGCATTTTTCTTTCCGTTTACCTGCACGTGGCATTTGTCCTACTTGTATTGTTTTTTGGAAAGTATGCCTTTGACAACCAGTTCAGGTACGGTTACGAGAAAAAGATTGAAGAAGAACTTGGCTCAAAGCACATGGTGAGGATTGATAAGGCATGAAATGGAAAGTAATAGTTGAGGATGACAAGGTAAACCTTTTTCCGTTTATTTACTGGCCTGATGCTTACAGCAGCGGCTGGAAGGAAATAATAGGAAAAAACCTGCAAAACACCCTTCTTGAATTCAGGAACTCAAAATTCAGATACTGCATTGACAAAATGGAGTGGAAGGAAATGGCGGAAATGGTTTTTTCAAGAATAAAAAACAGCAATTTTGGAGAAAAAATCATTGAAATGAACAAGGAAAGTGTGCTTGGCCTTTACAACTATTGCAGGGAAATTCATGAAAAGGATTTTTCTTTCCACACAAACGCTGAATTAAAGGAAGTCAATGAAAATTACTCAAAAAAAATGATTGAGGCAAACAGGGCAGGGCTTTTTATCAGCATTTTAGAGTATGAAAACAACATTCTCTCAGACAACCTTGAAAACTATTTAAAAGAACAGAGAGAAAAAATCGGTCTTCAAATAAATGTTCCAGAAGCTTTTGCAATGCTAATTACGCCGCGAAAGGACAATTTTACCCAACAGGAAATTGAAAACTATCACAAGCTATTAAAAGAGTTCAAGGAAAATAAGAAAATTGTACAAAGAAAAAATGACTCTCCAAAAAGACTTTTAGGCTTCATTGAAAAAAGCTTTCCAAAATTTTTTGAAAAAATAAGACAGCACGCCAAAAACTATTGCTGGATTAGATACAACTATGAGGGTCCTGCTTTTACTGAAAAAGAATTGGCACAAAAATTGGCAAATGACACAATTTCTGGGAAAAAAATT
This sequence comes from Candidatus Iainarchaeum sp., assembly GCA_016186855.1. Lineage (GTDB taxonomy): Archaea > Iainarchaeota > Iainarchaeia > Iainarchaeales > GW2011-AR10 > JACPKT01. The sequence goes on from JACPKT010000042.1 coordinate 4,314, forward strand.
CCAAAAAGAATTTCAAAAGAAGAGCTTGCAAAAGAACAGGAAAAACTTGCAGAAAGGCTAAAAATTGATGAAAAACACAGAAGGCTTTTTTCACTTACAATGGAATACATGTACTGGAAAACCCTTAGAAGGGATGTACAGTCTTTTGCATTTTTTGTGTTTGAGACATTCCAGAACGAAGTTGTTAAAAGGTTTGGATTTTCACTCAAAGAAACACGACAACTGCACTACAATGAAATGAATGCGCTTTTGGACGGCAAAAAAATTGAAAAAGAATCACTGCAGGAAAGACAGAAGCATTCGGTTTACATTCTTGAAAACGGAAAAACTTCTCTTTTGTCAGGAAACGATGCGCTGGAAAAATCAAGGGAAATCCAAGAAGAAGAGCTTGACTTACAGGCAAAAATACTCAAAGGAAATTGTGCAATGCCTGGAAAAGTGGTGGGTTTTGCAAAAGTGATTAACACCCAGGACCAGTTTTTCAAGCTGCAGGAAAATGACATACTTGTCTCTTTTGCAACAACCCCTGACATGACTGCAATAATAAAAAAGGCAGGGGCGATAGTGACAGACCAAGGAGGAATAACCTGCCACGCTGCAATCATTTCAAGGGAGCTTAAAATCCCATGCGTTGTTGGCACAAAAATTGCTACAAAAATAATCAAGGATGGGGAAAGAATAGAAGTTGACGCTTCAGACGGAACAGTAAAAAGGTTGGAGGATTAAAATGGGAAAATTTATCAGTGATAGCTTTCTAAAAGAAATGATAACAGTTGTTTTGTTTGGTTTTGTGGTTTTAAAACTTGAATTATTTACCTTTGGCCAAGTAGTTAACGGAATTTTTTTAGTTGGAATAATTTATGTTCTGGCAAAATTATTCAGGGGATTCAAAAACCAAAAAGCAGTTTTGTTTGACTTTGGAGGCGTTGTTGCAGAAGGAGATTACTTTACGGAGCCAATGAGAATAAGAAAAGGCATTCCCCAGCTTGTAAACAGTCTGAAGAAAAAAAACTATAAGATAGCTCTTTTAACAAACCAGAACGCTGAAGTAGCAGATTTTTTAAGCAAAAGATATGGCCTCAACAGGCTTTTTTCAGAGCAGATTGTTTCAGGAAAAGTTGGCATAAAAAAACCTGATAAAGCAATTTACAGTTACGCGCTGAACAGGCTGAAAGTAAGGCCAAAAGACACGTTTTTCATTGATGACAGCGAAGAAAATGTGCTAGGTGCAAGAAAACTTGGAATTAAGGGAATTAGGTTCCAGTCAGTTGAACAGGTTGCAAAAAGCGTTTTCTAGGTGAAAAAGTGGAAAAAAATTTTACCGAAATAATACACGAACTTGGACAAGAACATAGAAAAATTGCTGGAGGAAAAGCAGCTAATCTTGGAGAATTGTCAAAAAAAGTAATGGTGCCAGAAGGATTTGTTGTCCTTAATAATTCTTTCAAAAAATTTCTTTTATACAATGACTTAACAAACCTTGTAAACAAGCTTCAAAAAGAGAATTCAACTGAATTGGCACAAAGGGTCTCCAAAAAAATCTTGGAATCGGTTTTTCCAAAACCCATTGAAATCGAAATACTTGAAAGGCTTTACCCGCCCAAAACCAGGTTTTTTGCTGTGAGAAGCAGTGCAA
>JACPKT010000043.1 GCA_016186855.1 Candidatus Iainarchaeum sp.
GAGTTCTTCAAACAGTTCAACCATTTTTTTTACAGCAATTGCCTCTATTTTGTTCAAATTTATTCCTTCGCGTCTAAGCATGTCCACAAATTCCGCGTTAAGGGAAATGCCGGCGTGTGCAAGCGAGTTTTTTGTCGCAACCAAGTATTTTTCGCCTATTTTTTTTGTTTTTTTTGAATCGCGCAGCTCAAGCAAGGAGTTTTTGTCTGCAAGAACTCCTGCAACCACAAATGGCCCAAAATCCTCCCCGCGCCCCACTTCGTCAAAGCCAATCATGAGTTCTTTTTTCAATGAAAGGGTTGAAAGAATTTTTTCTTTTGCCCACTCGTGGTCAGTTCCCTGAATGACAAGTTTTCCTGACTTAAAGAGGGTCAGAGTGCTTTTTCCAAGCATTGCCCGCGCAACATGGTCAGGGGTGGTGTTTTCCTTTTTTTCAAGAGTGCTCAAAAATTTTTCAATAACCGGGATTTCGTTTTTTCGAAAGTTCAAAACAGACTGCATTTTAATCAACAGGCTCCAATTCATTCTTTGATTTTTAGTTTAATGGTGCTTTTTGAGTAAATGTATTTGGCATCTGTAGTGTAAACGTATGCGCTAAAAACAATTTTGGATTCTGTTATTTCAAGCTGGTTGAGTGGAATATTCAAATTAATAGGGTAACTTTTGTTTGGCTCGTAAGACGGAATGCTATTGGATGACAAGCTTGCGCGGCCTTGCTCAAAGAGTTGTTGGATTCCGATTTCGTCAAACGAAATGGCGTTGGTCGAAACATAAAACGTGAGCGTTTTATTTCCGTGTTCTGCCAAGGCAATTTCTTCTTCAATGTTCCAAGAGAGTGCGCCTACTTCAATCTTGTCAATTTTGACACTTAAGGAGTCTGTTTTCTCTTTTTCTTGGGCATCATTAGCGGCTATTGGGTTCAAAAATTTTTCCACAAAAGGCCCTGCTTCGATTGAAAACTGCTTGTTTTGCGCGCCCGCTTTTACCAGTTCAAACAATTCTTTTAACCCAAACACATACTCCAGTCCGCGGTTTTTTCCTTCCTCTAATACGAGCACATTTTCAATCGGTATCCGTGTTTGGGAAAATTTTAATGAGCCTTCAATTTCTTGGGTTGAATCAAATGCTTTTTTCACTGCCTCTTGGTTTACACTGTTCGGGTAATCAAATGGAATTAGCAAGAAGCTGTTGCTGAAATAGTGCTTTTTTTCAGCAAACTGGTTTTAAAAGGAAAGAAACGGCCTCGCATTCAAGACTACTGCGTTGTCTGTGTTTATTCCTTTTAGTTTTCCTTCAAGCTGGAGTTTTTTTGCAAACGCTTTCATTGAATTTGTCTGGTATTTTTTGTTGTCTGACTCTAAAACAATCACTGGGTTGTTCCCTTGAGTAAAAGGAGCAACGGATTTGTATTCAATTTCATAATACAATGGGTAATAAACTGCTGCCTTTGACCCTTCGTATATTGGTATTTTTCTATAAAACAAGTGCACTACAGCTTCTGCTTTGGGATACTGGGTAAATCCAAAAATGTTTTTCAGCTCGCCGTTTGCAAGTGTTCCTGTCAAAATTGGCGTGTTTGCAAAAAGTCCGGTCCCGCTTTCAAGTGCTCCGTAAAGGCGGATTTTGTCGTAGCCTTCTTTTACCGGTAAATTGGTGACAGACACTTTTACGGGCTTTGAAAAAAACTTGTTTTCTGTGCCAACTGCTGGCTTTAATTTGGCAATGACAATTTCATCCTGTTCATCGTTTTCAAGCACGAGCTCATAATAATCAAACACTAACAGTTTTTGGTCCCTCATTGATTTGGTCTGGTTTGCTGTTATGACTGGCAGGTTTTCAAAAATGTAATCGAAAGAAACATTGCTCGCGTTTGAAACATTGCTTGAGTTTTTGGAAAAATTCTCTATTTTTCCGGTTGCATTCAAAAAATTTGCGTGAATGGAGTCATCGTGTTTTAATATCACGCGGTCATAATAATAGTCTTGTTTGTTAACCCCTTGTGTCACAGGCATTGTTTTTTCACCCGGCACCGGGTTTTTTGGCCAAGAAGTTGTACCACGCAGCACTTCCGCAGTATTGGCACTGTTTTTTACTTTCAAAACAATTTTATTGTAATTGAGATTTGCAAGCCGCTTTTCTTGTGTAAAGCTCTTTTGTTCATTAATTGCGCTTTCCCCAATTTCGTCAAGGATTATTGATTCTCCGCTATACCCTGTTTTTACCAATTCAACACTGTGAGTGACGCCAACCGCAAGGGGATTTGAAAGCTCTATTGCTGTTACAAACGGGAACTCTTCACTAATAATTGCGGCGTTTGCAGTGGCAAATTTTCCCTGCGATATATTTTGCAGGTCTGTGGCGCTGAAAACCGGCTCGTCCCTGAAAAACAGCTCGTTCAAATTCAGTGGCGGCAAATTTGTAGTGATAAATTTTTCACCAAATTCCACAAAAGATTTTTTTTCAAGATTTGGCTTCAGCTTTGCAGTGTCAATGGTGTTTGACGGGTCTCCAAAAAGCAGATAGTGTGTCGGCGTGTTTTCGTAAAAAAGGCTTGTGCCGTTAAGGTAGTCCCTGAAAGCTTCTCCGATGCTTTCCGCACTTGCGCTCCTTTCATGCACGAGCAGGCTGAAAGTTTCGAAAGGAATTTTTTCATTCAGTTCTTTTAACAGCTCGTTCCCTTCAAGCGGTTCCCCGTTTTGGTTTGAAAGAGCTTTTTCAAAACCCACTGCGTTTGCAGACCTGGTCTGTGCAAAAGAAACACCGCCACCGCTTTCAAGAACGCAGTACCTTGGGTTAACTATTGAGGAAAATTTTTCAAACTGGTTGATGTGGTCAAAATCAGGGCAGTGCGGCGCAATAAAATCCTGCAAGCCTCCAATTGGCTCTTGTTGGGCGAAAACAAGGAATTCCCCGCTGCCCGCATTTACATTTGCGTTAAAAACCGGTGAAAAGCCGGTGTACAAAAAGTGCTCGCGCACCAATACCCGGTTGTTTTCCTCCTGGCTTGCATTGCTGTAACCTCTTTCAAAAGCCTGTCCTTCTCCCAAAAAAAAGCTGTAATCAGTTGTTTCTTTGAAGCCTGCAAAATATTCTTTTAACTGTTCCACGTTTAGGGGCAGCCTTCCGACAGACAGTTCTGCTGCAGCGTCACTGTCAACGTTTGCGTAAAATGTGTGGTCAAGCGGAAGCCCGTCGTTGTCTAGCATTGGAAGTTCGTCATTGTTTCCAATTACCAACAGGTGAGTAAAAGGCCGCTGGTCATAAGCACTGGTTATTTGTTCCCTTATTTTTTGCGCAAGCAAAATTGTTTGTTGAGAATCTTTTAGGGGGTTTGGTCCTTCTTCGGTTTGGTCGATTACTACAAGTGTTGGCTGCAAAAACGCTTCTTTAGTCCGCGCTTTTTCGGAAAGGCCAGCTACGTTTTCAATTCCAATCAGTTCCCACCCTTTTTTGAACGCAAGCTCCTGCACGAATTCAAAAAGTTCGCTGTTTTCTTTTTTGTATAAAATTGCTCCTGACTCGTTGATGTTAACTTTTAGGTTTATTTGGGGCGAAGTCGGGAAAGGCGGCGAGGAAAAACTTATTTCAAACACTTCTTTTTCCGGCAATGGCATGTTTTGGGTAAAATACTCAGAGTAATCAAGTGAAATAATCAAACCGTATGGTTCGCTTCCGTATTCGCTCCCGTCACCTTCAAAATCCTTTACTTCTACTTTTATTTTTTTTTGCTCTGCATTTGATAATTGTGTTTGAGGAAGCCCGTTGATTACTATTTCGTGCGCTAATGTGATTGGAAAGTCCTTGTCCTCTATTCCAAGTGTTTCAGAAGAAAATTCGTTTACCACAAAAATTTTTTTCTGACCGGCATCAGGCTTGCCAATTACTGCGAGTTGTTTGTTTGGAGAAACTCCAACTTCCAATTCTTTTGGCCAACGGTTTTCTTCAATTAATTTTGCCCTGTTCCTTGTGTCATCAGCGCTGTAGATTATAATTTGCGTGGCTGCCTTTAAATTGTTTTCAACCTTAACGGATGCAACAATCAAGTATGTGTCACTTGGAACAAATTTTCCACCAGCTGTTCCATTCCATTCAATTGTTTCGCCCTCGCCGGGTTTTAGCTGGATCTGGTCTTTTAAAACGTGCTTGAAAACTCCCGGAATTCCATTTAACAAGTCATAAATTTTGCCTTTACTAATGATAAATACAAGCAGTTCTTTTACCTCTCCCCCAGTATCGTTGACAACATTTATTTTTGTGACCCTGTCTTTTCCGGGCACGAATTTTTCGTCGGCAAAAATGCTTATTCCGCTAATGCCGCCGGGTTGCAGGGCTTTTTCCACGATTTTGGCAGGGCTTTCTTTTTGAACTGGCTCTGTTGGTTTAGCTTCCGCTGGCGGCGCCGGCTTTGAAGGTCCGCCAAAAATTCCCTTGAAAAATCCGCCAATTTGCCCCGAAAAAAGCAGTCCCACTAAAAGAACTGCAATGAGTGCACCAAAAATTGCGGTTCGCGAGCCAAAAGACTTTCCCATTTTACCATTATTAGAAGTATCTACCAGACAATATTAACCTTTCTTTATTTTTTGCTTTGCGGATTTTTGAATAGTTTGCACTGCTTTTCTGAAAAAATGCTTACCTATTTTTTTTCAGGAATTCCGCCGCAAGCCTCACGCCAAAACCAGTTGCTCCTGCCTCAAGGTAGGGTTTTGGGTCTTCAATGAAAGCAGTTCCTGCAATATCAATGTGCACAAAGGGGGTGTTTTCCGTGAACTGGTTCAAAAAGCAGGCTGCAAAGATTGCGCCGTTGTTTCCTTTTTTGTTTAAAGAGCGCAGGTCTGCCCGCAAGCTTTTTGTTTCTTTCACGTACTCTTCGAACATTGGCATTCTCCACACGCGCTCAAACACTTTTATTCCCGCGTCAAAAAACCTTTGCGCTGACAAATCATCCGTTGCGCACAAGAGCGCAGTGTGGTCGCCAAAAGTCCTGATGGCGCTGCCTGTGAGTGTTGAAAAGTCAACCACAAGCTTTGGCCTGAATTTTGTCACACTATAATAAATGCAGTCTGCAAGCACCAGCCTCCCCTCAGCGTCAGTGGAAATGTTTTCAACAGTCAGCCCTTTCATTGAAGCGTAAACGTCGCCTTGCCTGTAGGATTTTGCGTCAATAAGATTTTCCGCAAGGCCGAGTATTCCAACAACGTTTTTTTTGAGATTTTGTTCCGCGCAGGTTTTAAGGAGCCCAAACACTGCTGCAGCGCCGGCCATGTCGTCACGCATGTTTTGCATTGATTCGCCCGGCTTTAAGTCAAGGCCTCCACTGTCAAAAGTAATTCCTTTTCCCACAAACAAAAATTTGTCTGCAGTTTCATTGTTCCCATTGTATTCAATTATTATCAGTCGGGGCCGTGATTCAGAACCACGCCCTACAGCCAAAATCAATTCCATTCCAAGCCTTTTCAATTGCTTTTCGTGCAGCACGCTGATTTTGAGTTCTGTCTGCTTGCAGTGTTTTTTTAAGAATTTTTCCAAATAATCCGGGTTAACCGTGCTGCTGTTGTCGTTGACGAGGTCGCGGCAAATGTTTGCGTTGTTGCATGCGATTTCTGCTTTTTGGCACTCTTCAACTGTTTCCGTGTCAAGCTCTCCTGAA
>JACPKT010000067.1 GCA_016186855.1 Candidatus Iainarchaeum sp.
ATTTTTATTTTTGTTGCCCTGCCATAAAGGGCTCCTGCGCTGCTTTCCGTTATTTTCTGCATCATGCCGATTGAAGAGCCTACCAGCAACGCAAAAAGTTTTTGTGCCTTAAGTGTGTTGTCCCAGTGTTTTTGCAGCATGGTTATTGCTTCCGGTGCGACATCTGTAAACCTCTGGAATTCATCTATGGCAAGTATCAACGGCTCTTTTTTTGTTTTTTCGGCAAGGTAGGTGAAAAAGTCGTCGAATTCCTCAAATGACATTGCATCATGGAGTTGTTCGAAAACAGCTTTTGCCAGCGTCCCAAGAAGCACTTTTTTTTCTGCAAGGTCAACGTAAAAATATAGTTTTTGGCACTCTGGTTTTCCTTCCATGAATTTTTTTACCAGTTCAGTTTTCCCGACCCGCCTTCTTCCATAAATTGCAAGCATCGCCCCTTGCGCATGTTTTTCCATTTCTGCGTACCTTGAATTGATGAGTTCGAGCTCTTCAGCCCTGTTGTAAAACAGTTGTTTTTCCGGTTTCATAAAATCCTCAAATTGATTAATATTAATACGATAATATTATAATATTATTATGATAATACTGTTTAAAAACTTGTTCCCTTATGCGGATATATAATAAAGCAATGTCGGTAAATTTTTTGGTTGCAGCTTTTCCGATTCCTTTTTTTTTCCCTGTTTTTTTGTCTAATGATTGTTTGATGTTTTGCCTGAAGGGTTTTGAAAGGCTTGTTAATTGTATAGCGAGGTGCATAAATAATTGGGCAAAAATTGCCCTTTGATGGATAGTAAAAGGCTAAAAAATGTTCAAAAATAATGTTTTTTTTATAAATCAAAATATTATTTAAAAAATTTTGTTTTGAATTCCATTTCTTCTGCTTTTCTTGACCCACGCTTTAACAGGATATCTTTTTCCTTTAGCAGGTCTGCGCGGTTGTGGGCGATAATTTTGTGGATTTCGCCGTTGTGCCATGCGCTGATGCAGTGCAGGCCTTCGTCTTCAAACGGGTCATCGTAGTCTTGTATTCCTAAAGCGGCTATGGCGAGTTTTTTCTTTTCAAACTGTTCCTTGTTTAATTCTCTTTCAAACAAGATTTTTTTCTGCAGGTTGTAAAACAGCACCCCCATTTCGAATGATGCATTGAATGCAAAAAATGGCCTTGGAAGGAAATCAATGAGAGAGGAAATTTCCTTGTTTAAGCCAGCCAAATTTTTTGGCTCTTTTGCAAAAAGGATGCTTAAACCGTCTTTGGTAATGAAGCCAAAAGTTGTTATTTCGATGTTTTTGTATCTGCGCGAATCATTGAATTGATTGCTGAAATTTCCGATTGTTTCCAAATCAATTATCGTTCCATCAAAAGAACTTTTAATTGGCTCTTTAAATGTTTCGTGTTTTTGCATGAAATACGGTATCAGCTATTGGTTAAAAAATAGTGGTTTTTTCCTTAATTTTTAATGATGTCCTTTAGGCCAAATATTTTTCGGTTTTCCAGTTCTTTTGCTTGTGCTTTTTTTGTTATGAGAAATCAAACATAGTATACTTGCAAGTACACTATTTGAGTACAATTGAACGCTTTTTTTTGTTGTATTCAAAGTATATGGGTATTTTGCGCTGCCGCTTAGACATGGCACGTATGGATTGCCAGTGAATCTGTTTGGGGTTGTATTACCGCTCTACCGATGGTAGGGCACATACAGATTGTCAACGAATCTTTTCGTTGTTGCGAATCCCTTCGCTGTTTTTTTATTTCAGTAAATCACTGAATGTTGTGAGCAGGAACCATCTCACCAGGAAAAAAAGTGCAAATGCTATCAGTAAAACCATTGGGATGAATTTTACGCCGTTTTTTTCCTTTCCCGTGTTTATTACACCCATTGTGAGGGATGCAAAAACCGATGTGGCGACAAGGCTTGCCATTGAGAACAAAAGCACAAATTCCGGGGAAAGCGCTTCTTTTCCGCTTTGAATGAATGATGTTGCAAACCCTCCACTGCCTGAAGACGGGATATTTCCTATGTCCAGGTCGCTAAAGCTGCTTATTTTTTTGCTCAGCACTTCTACTATGAAGCTGCTTATTCCAAACAATAAGGGGGCTCCAAAAGCTGAAGCTGAAAAAATTAGTATCTGGTATATTGACACGTCTGCTGCTATTTCTTGTTTTAGTGCTTGTTGTTGTCGCAGGTCATTGCTTAGCTCCACCAAGAGGTCTGCAATTTGGCCGCCTGACTTCATTCCTTCAGAAATCAGCCAGAGAGTGCGCTCTAGTGAAACCGATTTAATTTTTTTGCTTATAAGTAAAAGCGAATCGTTTAGCGATTGTCCTGCAATTATTCTTTTTGCGGCTTCTCGCAGTTCTTTTTCAAGTGGCCCGAATTCTTTTCTTGCGGAAAATATTAGCGCTCGCTCTGCTGTCATTCCTGACTTCATGTTTGAGGCAACAAGCTGGAGTGCATCCGGCAGTATGCTTTCAACAAATTTTCCTTTTGATTCGGCTGCCAGTGATAGCCACAGGTAGGTTATGAGGAAAAAAATCGTGTAACAGAAGGCGAATAATGGGATTGGCGGGGCAAGGAAAAAAAAATATGCATTGGCCGAAATTCCCGCGCTTAAAAAAAAACCGTATAATAATAGAAATCCGACAAAGCTTTTTTCGGAAACGTTTATGTCAAGGTATTCGAGCTCTTTTTTGAATGCATGGGTTATTTTTGGCGGTATTATTCTTGCAGCTCTTTCATAAAACATTTTTTTTACTCTCCTATGAGGCTTGGCCGCTTTGACTTTATGAGGCCAAGAAACATTACTTGTGCGCAGACTAAAAACACGAGCATTACCCAGAAAAAAATTTCCGGAATGGTTATTTGTGGAAAGCTTGAAAGTATTATGAGTAGTGTCAGTCCGAGTGCTGGAACTATTACTCCAAGCATCATGTAAACTAATGAAAGGAGTTTTAGTGCCGAGCCGTATAGTTTCACCTGGTTTTTTTGCTCGTTGGTTAAAGATTCCACAAGGGATGCTATTACTGCGCTCACATCTGCCCCTGACTTCAGTCCATTCACAAGCTGCCAGATTGCTCTTCTGAAAAAAAGTGACGGGTTGTTTGAAGCCATTTCGTCGAGTGCTTCTTCTTCCATTGTGCCGGTGTTTATTTTGTCGATTGCCTTTTTTACTTCTCTGCTGATTTCACTGTATTTTCCGGCTGATATTATGTTTAGCGAGTCAAAAAGCGTTACGCTTGATTTTATTTCCACCAGAATTGTGCGCAGGGCAAACACGAGGTTTGATTCGATGTTTCTGACTTTCTTTTTTACTAGAATTTTTGGGTAAAAAGAAAGCTGTATAAAAATCAGGAGCGCGATAAGTGCTCCGCCTGTGGGGGCTGCTATCAATGCAATTTTTGGGGCAAGCCGGAAGGCAACCAAGAATGTTAGCAGTGTTGCGGAGATAAAATAAAAACCGGTTATTGTGACCATCATTGAGCAGTATTGTTTTGCTTTCAGGTCAATTTCTGCTTGTTTTAAGTCGATTTCAAGGTATGGGAATGATTTGGAGAGCCGGTGCCCTATTCCTTCAAATTTTGAGCTTATTTTTTTTAGCGCGGGAAAAGGGATTG
>JACPKT010000068.1 GCA_016186855.1 Candidatus Iainarchaeum sp.
TCAAGTGAATTGTACACTCTTTCTTTTGCTTCAGTTGTTGAATCACTTATCCACGCTTTCCATTTGGCGTTCGATGAAAATCCTATTGCTTGTGCAGAAATAACACATTTATTGTCAAATTCGCTTAAGCCGCCAAAGTTTGCAGGGTATTTTTGTAAAGTTGTGAAAACTTTATAATAAGGTTCAATTGTGCAAGAGGATGAACAACCATCCCCTGAAACCAAATTGCCGTCATCACATTGTTCTGCCACATTATTTCCATTAATTGACTGTAAAATTCCGTCTCCGCAAAAAGTGAGCGTGCAAACATTGCTGCACTGGTCTGACTGATTAGAGTTTCCGTCATCACATTGCTCTGTCTGATCTATTATTCCATTTGGGCAAGTTTTTTTCAAAAAGTAAAGCGTCCAATTTGAATAATTGGTAGTGAAAATCTGCTTTCTGTCAGCGCCAATAATAATGTCTTTTGTTTGGTCATTGTCAATGTCATTTACAGTAATTCCTCTTCCAAGCACTCCAAAATCAAATAGTTCTTTTGAAGCAGTAAAATTTGTTGCACCATTGTTTTTTAAAAAAATAATTTTTCCTGACTGGTTTGAAATAACCAAATCATTGTCTCCATCATAGTCAAAGTCATCTTTTTCTAACCGAGTATTGAATGGTCCGGAATATATTGTATTCCCTGCAGTGAAATAAAGGGTTCCTTCGCCTTTTATGAATCGAATTTTTGAACCAACAAAATAATTTCCACTTGTTATGTTATAAGCCATTATTAAATCAATTTTATTGTCCGAATCAAAGTCACCGGCTAACAAGTCAGTAATTCTATCTGTTCCAAAAACCCCGTTTATTTCCCCAAGGTTTGTGAAAGTTCCTGTTCCATTGTTTCTAAATATACGGATATGCCTGTCAATAGTGTTATCGTTACCATATGCGGTTGCAAGGTCAAGGTCGCTATCATTATCAAAATCTGCTAAAACAGCCCCTGTTGCCATTTGTCCAAATGAAGCTATTGGCTTCATTGTAAAACCTGTTGGAGTAATTTCAACTGTTGCGGAAGTTTGTGGAACGTATGATTTGAGCACTACTTTGAAATTATAAAAAAGCTTTTCAGAATTCAGAATGCTTGGCAAAAGATAACATATTGCATAATTTCCACTAAAATAATTTTCAGCGCACAGGTATCCGCCAAAATCCCCTGAAACTACCCTGAATTTTATTTGGTCATCTATTTGAAATGGCTGTCCAGCTGTAATTGTTGTTGAAAATGTTTCGTGTGGTTCGTTTATTTTATTTATTAAGGCATATAAAAGCCCGAAAGTTGTTCCAATTACAACATCGTTGTCACCATCGCGATCTATGTCACCAGCTGCTATTCCTTCTATACCATCAACATATGCACTGGTCGGAAAAGTAATGTAATCAAATGGCGGAGAAAATAATTTGTTTTGTTCAAAATTCAGGTTTGCATTGTTTTTAAAATAATTGAGTGAGTACTCGCCAAAGAGAAGGTCAATTTTTGAGTCATTGTCCACATCTGCGGATGTCATGTCTTCTGTGCTTGGGGCATATTCTAAAAATTTTGTCCCTTCATTTCTTTGAAAACCAAAAATTCTTTCGGTGGAAGGATATTTGAAAGAGTATGGGATTGAAATTGTTTCACCTGCGCTTTGTATTGTAATTTTTCCGGTTAATATTTTGTTTGGAGTTTGCCCTTCTTGTATAAGTGTAAATCTCAGGTTAATTGTTTTTCTTTCGTTTGGCAACAAATTAATGCTTGTTGGGACTGCAACACTAATTTCGGTTGGGTTAAAAGAATTAATTGTAAACTGCTTTTCTGTATTTGAATTATTCATTAATAACAGTTCTGCTGTCCTGCTTTCATTCAATTGCATTTCTCCTAATTGAATAATTGCAGGGATAGCAATTGTTTCTAGTTCTATTGCCTTTAATGCATTTATTCTGCCATTTCCTTGTACAAATAGTTCTTGGCCGACATCTATTGCGGAGTTCATTAGAACTGATTTTGTAGCTTCTTGGATCATTATTGGATTTTGTAAAAACTCTTGTTTCCATTCAGAATGTTTTTGTAAAATCAATGCTGCTAACCCCGTAACATGCGGTGTTGCCATGCTTGTACCTGAAATGCTAAAATGCTGCTCATCAAAGCATTTTTTTACATCTGGTCTGTCTGGATTATAGTAACCTGTGTATACACCGTATGCAGTATCCCATTGGGCTGCACAAATTGCCATTCCAGGTGCCAATATTTCTGGTTTAAGGCCTATTTCATAAATTTCGCTGACAGAAGGTCCTTTTGAGCTAAAACAAGAAACTTGGTCAATTATTGTTTCATTATCAATGCAAGCGACGTTTACAGCAACTCGTGAAAAAGTGCTTTTATAAGTGGCGCCTACAGATATTGCTTTTTCAGAAATTGCAGGCGAAGTGATTGTATTTTGAAATGGGCCCCTGTTTCCTGCAGCAACAACGACCACTACTCCGCTTGACATTGCATTTTCAATTATAGTAACCAATGGGTCTGCACTTGTGCCACCATCGGCCCCCAAGCTTAAATTGATTACGTCTAAGTGATCTGAAAAATCATCGTCTTGGTTTGGGTCAATGCTTCTTTCTATGGCATCAGCTATGAATGTAGTGGATGTTGTGCCACTGCTTCCAAACACCTTGTATGCAATAATTTTTGCTTCAGGCGCTATTCCCTTCAATGTACCGTTTCCTGCGGCGGTTGCGGCAACATGTGTTCCGTGGCCTTGTTCATCCATTGGGTCAAAA
>JACPKT010000058.1 GCA_016186855.1 Candidatus Iainarchaeum sp.
ACCAAATACTCTCCATTGATTGTTCCTGTTACTGCAAAAACAAAATAATTTATATCGCTTGCATTAAGCAAATCATCCCTTCTGGAGGCTGCACCGGTTGAAATAAATAATGGGCTAGTGCTTACAGTGTTCATGTCATAAAAAGTCGGGCACCCATTGTCTGGACTAACACAGTACCTTAACACAACATTTGCGTCACCGCAAGAATAGTTCCTGCATGAACCAAGGGCATTGACGTCAAACGCAGTGTTAATAACTTGGCTTGAATTGTTTGCTGGGGAAACCATGCCCGTGTTGAGGTCACCAGCAATCCTTATGGCTGCAGGGGCAAGCACATTCCCATCCATTCCATTACCCCAGGTGAATGTTCCGACAGCGCTTGAAGGGGAAATACCCCAGTATGAAACTTCTGCAACAAGCTTGTCACCCCTGTTAAATGTGACTGCAACACCGGTTGCTGAAAGAAGCCGGTTTGCATCAGCTGTTCCAAATTCTGTTCCTTGATTTGTCGGAGATAAAATAAGCACTCCGCGGGAGTCATTTGAATCAGCCCAACTGTAAAATGAACCTCTTAACTGTAAGTCATCATTTGTGGCACTTTCTCTAAAAACCCCGTTCATTTTCCATGTTCCAGAAGAAATTGTTTGAAGAATCAATGGGGGGGAAGTAAGTGAGGCAATTGCTACAGCAACGTTTCCTGCATCAGTAAAAGAAGTATTGGCTCTCGTTTTGGAAGTTGAGCCAGTAACATCGTTCATTCCAAAGCCCCCCCAGTTGTTTTGGGCAAAGGTGTCAGTCGAGGCAGAGGCATTTGGCATTGGTTCTGAGCCGTTAAAGTCATTGTCATTCCTGAAATAAAATGCAGTGGTAGGGTTTGCATCAACTGCAACCATCCAGCTTCTTGCCTCAAAAAATGACATTTCATTTTGGTCTTGGGAATAAATTATTTCAATAGGACCCAAATTGTACAGCCAAGGCTTTTTGTCTGGCACAGAATAATCATATTCTAGAGTAAGCGCGCCGTTTTCTAATTCAACGTTTTTCCATTCAATTATTTTTTCAGTTTCAGTTTCGGTAATTATTGCGGTTGGATGTGCAATTATTTTTGCCTCATCATCGCCTTCTTTGTGTTCAACAATTTTTTTCTTTGCAAAAACTTCAAATTCTTTTGGCACAAATTCACGCACACTAATTTTTGATGCTTTAATAAAATCATCAATGGCGAATTTTACATTGTTAGGCTGGTTTGCGGGGTCAATCTTTGTCGGGGTGATCCTTTCAATGTCAAAAGAAAAATTCTGGCGGACTTCAAAACTTGTCTGGATTGACGAATCAATGTTTGGAGCCTTTGCCTGCGCAAAAACATTGTAAGTTCCTTCCCCTAAAACCTGCATTTTTGAAACGTATATTCCGCTGGAAGTTGTTTTAAGGACTTCGCCGTTTTCAGTGGAAAGATAGTGCGTTTCACCATTTGGAAAAACCACTGCAAGTGTTACACTCGCACCGGCCACGCCAAAGCTTTCGCGGTCCAAGACAACTATTTCAAATTCCGCGGTCTCGTTTGGCCGGTAAATGCTTTTGCGAGAGTTAACTGCAATCAAGCCCCATTCAAAAGACTGTGATTCTTCCACAAAGCCATCCTCTGAATGGACCCTTGTCACAATTTTATACGAACCTGGCTTAAAGCTCCGAGGCCAAAATGCTTCAACAATCAGAAACACCTATTTCAATCGTTGGAAGATCATTTGCAGAAAAATTGGCGAACTTTTTGGACAACTTGAGGATCCTTTTGCCAAATTTTTTTTCCATTGTTTTTCGCGAATTGGAGTCCAAGTCCACAACATTTATGTCAGGTGTGTAGTCATTATTTTTTGTCACCTTTGCAAAAGTATAGGCTTGTGAAAAACTCGAAAGCTCTGCCTCTATACCTGCAGTTTCAAGTGGCAAAAATTTTCTTGCGCCGGTTTCACACCGTTTTTCCTCGAAAAGCCAGAGGTCACATTTGAATAATTCGTTTGCAGTCGCAGGCACTAAAAAAGTTATTTTGCCAGCATCAAATGAAGCATTTGGTTTCAATGCAACGATTTTTAGCCATTCAACATTTGCATCAGAAACATCCGTAAAATTTGCGTCAACAAATTCGTCCACTTGCAAAACAGTCAAATCTGAATCAATTTTTGCGTTTTCAATTTTTGCAGTTGAAATTGTTGACTCAAAAAAATCCACCTGCAAATCATACACGGCCTTTTCCAATTGCACAAAGTCCGTTCCGCTTGCAACAATTTTTCCAAAAGAATCAAAAACAGTCAGCCCTGAAAAAACATTAGCGCCTTTCACGCTGACTTGTTCAATCTGCGGTAGTTGGGGGGAAATTTCTTCTATTACGATTGGGTTGTTTAAATCATCAGAAAAAATTTCCAACCCAGACTCACTTTTATCGGTTTGCGGAAAATGGTTGTTTGTCTGAATTGCCACTTCAGCCATTGAACAATTTTGTTCAATGCATGCGAAAACCGCCAGATTGTGCACTCCATTATCCAAAAGAGTTGAATCAAATTCCCCTGTAAAATTGTTTTGAAACAATAAGCCACTATTGATTTTTCCTCCAATTTCAAACCACGCTTTGGATATTTGTTCTTTTGGAGTGATTACCGCAATAATTATTCCTGTACTGGAAATTTGTTCTTGAAAAACAGGTGAAACAATTTTAATGCCAATTAGCGCATTTTCAGAATTACCGCCAATTTGGCTTGCATCACGGTTTGCGTCAAAATTGTTTGAATCCTGTGCCTGCGCCAAGCCAAGCATGACAAAAACAACAATAAACAGGTAAAACCCGAATTTTATCTGTGCCAGCTCATTAAAATGCACTTTAAACCCCAAATAGGTAGTGCACTAAAATTATTATTCATTCTTGTTGTGGCAAATAGTGTTAAGGAATCAGATTTCCCTCAAATACCCCCAGTTGTGGAGCCTGTCTGAGTCTTCAAACCAGCGGTCGCCAATGTCTGTGCGGTAATACATGTGGGGAATGATTATGTTTTTGATTCTTGCATAAGCTTGGTTTTGTGCTTGCTTCATTGTTGGGCCAGAACCGCAGACAATCAGCACTACTCCCGAGTTTCCTGTCACAACCCATTCTTCATTCACAAGTTTTACGTCTTCAATGTGAACGCCTTCCGGCGGCTTTTTTTTGAAATAAATTACAGAATCCTTTGATTTCACCTCGAAAGTTTCCCTGTCCTTGAAAGGAAAAGGCGGGACAACAATTCGCACGCCAACATTGAAACCGCTCTGAAATTTTAATTTTGTACCGTTTCCGTGCGCAAGGTCAAAAAAAAATTCGCCAATCGGAGTAATCATTGCTTCTTGCTGGATGCTTATGGTCGGATAACCAAAACGACAGTTGCCTGAAAAAAAAGGTTTTCCTTTTCTTCTTACAAGCAACGTGTGCCAATCCTCGACTTCTACGTCCCAAATGTTTCCTTCATATTCTTGTTCGCGGATAACGCGTTTGTCTAAAGAATAGTCTGCCTTTTTGGCCATCATAGACAAAATATACATGTCATTTGTCCTCACGTACCCTCCAATGGATAAAGTTCCTTTTTGTTTTTGGACTCGAATATTGGCAATTTTTCCGCACTTGATGATGATTTCCTGCAAATCGTCTGCAAGTTTTTTTGAAGTGGTTCCAAGTGTCAACTGTCCAGTTCTTTTATGCCAATTTCCATCACCAAGAGCAAATCCATGTATAATTGATTCAAGGTACTCTGGTGCAAAATCTTTGAATGCTGCAGGAATAAATTTTGTGCCTGCTTTTGTTTTGTTAAACCCTAATGACTCAATGAATTTGGATAATTGAGTGGAGCTTATTTGAAAAACACCATTTTTTTGTATTGTGAACTTAAAACCAAAGTCGTTCATTACTTTTTCTATTTTTTTGCGTCTTTTGCCAGTGGGGCTTTGTGCAATCCCGACAATGTGCCCTCTGCCACCAATGTATCCTTCAGCCAAAAAAAGGCCGAAAAATTTCATGAATGAGTGGGATTCAATTTTCCGTGACGGGTGCACAATTTCAAAAATTTTTTTATGCCTTCCAAGATGATGTTTTTCAATGTGGGCCGGAATTTCTACGTGCGTTTCTTTATTGCAATGAAACAACCCGGTCCGGATTAGTTTTGTATTATGAAGTGGAATTGAATCCGCTCTTGCAAATTTTATGTGACCAGAATTGCTAACCAAGAGTTTATGTTCTGGTGTAACCAAAACATCTGCAGCAGAATGTAATTTGTCGATTGAGCCAATTTTTACCATTTTTCCTTTATACTTTTCAACAAACTTGTTCACAATCTTTTTCCATGCAAGTTCGCGCGTTTTTGGATTTATTGAAAGAGCATGATCGCCAACCTTTACATCATTGCATTTTTTCCACCCCTCATTTGTTAGAATTTCTGTCTTCTCGTCAAAACAAGTCCATTCCAGAGGATAAATCCCGTTGCTGTTAACAATGCAATTTATGTCAATGTAGCCAACATAGCCTTCCTCTGCAAGCTTTGCCTCAAATTTTTTAAGCGTCAAGTTAAAAATCTTGTTTGGGTCGGAAAAAAACATTGAGGTGCCCATCTCTCCAGTGGATGGCCCAAGCTCTCCTGGGAAAAGTTTTTTGTGCTCAAAATTCACGCAAATTGGATAAACAAATTCTTTTCCATTAAAAAAAGCCCCGACTGCAACCTCAACCCCTTTGACTCGTTTTTGAAGCTGAAAGACCGGAATTTTTTTTGCCCAAGCTTTTTTGTAATCTTCAAGAACTTGAATTACGTCTTTTCCATCCTCTTCTTCACCGATAAACAAAAGTCCTTTTATGTTCTGGGCCTCGCCACTGGGCTTTATCACATACTGGCCGGGGTTTTTCTTCACGTACTCTATTGCCTCGTCAAAAGAAGTGAATTCCTTGTAAGGCAAAATCGGAACGCCGTATTTTTTCAATTCTTCCTGCCCGAATGCACGGTCATCTTCAAGCCTGTCAGTGTAAGGGGTTCCGCCAACAACTTTTTTGCCCTGCTCGCGCAGTTTTTTTGCCTTTGCACCCTGCCCCAGCACGTCGTCAAAAACAATTACATCTGCCCAGCCAATTTCCTTTTTCCAGT
>JACPKT010000048.1 GCA_016186855.1 Candidatus Iainarchaeum sp.
TTGTGTGCAACATTTGCTCAAAATTGTTTGGAAAAAACCATGTTGTCTCAAGGCTTTCTTGCAGGATAGAGGAATTCCTTCCGAGCCTTGCGTATCCAAATTTTGGATGGTTTCCGGAAAAAGAACCGAAAATCCAAATCGTGTCAGGGTTTGACAAGGGCCACTTGACATACGTGGCCTAAATGTTCTTTTAGCATATTCTTTTAAGCAAAAAGAAGCATCCTTTTTTTTGTGAAAAGCAAGCAATCGCATTACTTAGCTAAGCAATTACATAATATGCGTATCCTTTTGAATACAATAAAAAGCAAGTTATTAATTTATCTGCAGGTTCAGTCCTTGAGGGTTTTTTTCGTTTAATTTGTTCAGGAATTCTTCCAGGAATTTGTCTGAAGATGCTTTTTTTTCAATGTTTGAAATTATTTCGTAGGTCTGCACCCTGCTTATTTTCACGTTTTTGCTTGTGTCAAATATTTCCTCGTTTCCGTAGCACTTTACAAGTGTTGGCACAGCCATGTAAAAAGGTATTGCACAGGCATATCTTAATTCTATTGGAAGGTTTTTTAGGTATTCTAAAGTGCTTTTGATGTGTGGTTCAGTGCTTTTGACCATTTCCTCCAGAATCTGCTTTCTTTTCTCGGCATTTTTGTCAGTGAATGCATCCTGCACTTTTATGTTGTGTTTTTTGAAAAGCGATTTTGGCCAAAAAGTTTTTCCGGCTTCATAGTCTTTTGAAAAATCTTTTATGATGTTTACTTTTTGCAGTAGGAGCCCAAAGTCTTTGGCTTTTGCGATCAAGAGGTCGTACTTGTTTAAGCCAAACTTGTGGTCTGCAATCTGTGTGACATAAAAGCCAACAGTGCCTGCCACATAATAGCAATAGTTGTCCAACTCCAAAAAGTTTTCAATTTCTTTTTTAGAGTACTTAAGCATGCCTTTTGTCATTTCTTTCAGCCATTTGAGTGCAATCTGTTTTGATTTATGGTCAAAGGCCACAAACTGCTTGAAAACAGTTTTGAAGTCTTTTGCAAGCTGCTTGTCATTTTTGTACCTAATTTTTGGAACTATTTCTTTGTTCAGCTCTTCCATTTGCAAAAAATTTTCCGTTTCAAGGCATTTTAGGTAGCGGTCAAAATATTTTTTTTTCTCCTCAATGAAAATGCCGGAGTCCTCTATGGAGTCAGCATACCTGCATAATAGGTAAAAGTTTCCTATCTCGTTTCGGACCTGTTTTGGAAGCCGTGGAATGCAGAGCGCAAAACTCCTCGATACAATGTTTAAAAGCTGGTTAATTTTGTTTTCAAACATTAAAAAAAATTGTAGGAAAACAAATTTAAACCCAAAACAGCCTTTTTTTGGAAGTCTGTTGGAGTTTTTTTTGGAAATTTTTGGGTTATTTTCGGGAAATTTTTTTTTTGGGAAAACGTTTTTATACTACCTTGTTTTCTATATTATTGACTCTTAATGGCTCTTTCTAGTTTTGTTGTTGCGGCAAGGCAGGCAAGCGTCCAGCAAAGGCGCAGCGCAAATTCTTTTGACCATGCAAGGCCAATTCCAAATTTGATTGATGCAACCCAAATTTCCGGAGCAAATTCTTCAAAGTTAAAGCCTTCTGAGGTTTCTTTAAGCACTTCTGTTACTGCAATAAGAAAAGAAATTGAGGAAAAAAGGGGCTTAAACGTTGTTCCTGTTGGGGGTTTGAGCTGGGAAAAATGCAAGTGTCTTAAAAGGTCGCAAACAATGCTTTTTTGCACAAAATTTTTGAGCTTTTGCGCGAAGGAAAAGTGTCCTTCAAAGTACATTGAAATATAGTTTTTTTTGCCTATTAGCTATTTATTGCTTTTGTAGCTTTTTTTTTCTTTGATGAAAAAAGTTCTCTTCGCACAAAGAATGTCTCATGTCCGCCACGCGCTGCGAGATGTTGTTCCAATCGCCGAAGAAGTTGAAAAAAGCGGAAAAAAAGTCCTTCACCTGAATATTGGGGATCCAATGGTTTACGATTACCGCACTCCAAAGCATATTTGGAACGCGATTTTTGAGAACAAAAAGGTTTCAGAAGGCTACAGCAATGCAATTGGAACTGTTGGCGCAAGGAAAGCCGTGGCAGATTATGCGAAAAGAACCGGTGTTCCAAACATTTCAATGGATGATGTAGTGACATTTGTCGGCGGAAGCGAGTCAATAATTAATTTTTTGAGCGCTCTCTTAAACCCAGGTGAAAACATTCTCACCCCTTGCCCTGGCTATTCCCTGTACACTGGCCAGATAAATTTTTTGGGCGCAGATTTAAACGAGTATTATCTGGATGAGGAAAACAACTGGCAACCTGATTTGGAGGGCCTGGAAAAAAAAATCAACAATAAAACCCGTGCAATTGTCGTAATAAACCCAAACAATCCCACTGGCGGAAATTATTCCAAAAGCACTTTAAAAAAAATAATCGACATTGCCGGCTCGCATGAATTGCCTGTTTTTTCCGATGAAACCTATGACCAGCTTGTTTTTGACGATGAAAAGTTTTACCCTCTGGCTTTTCTTTCAAAAGACGTGCCGGTAATTTGTTCTGGAAGCATTTCAAAAAACTATTTGTGTCCTGGGCTTCGGGGTGGCTGGCTCTACAAGCGCGACCAGCAGGGAGTGCTGGAGGATTTTTTTGAAGCGGTAAAACAGCTTTCCCGCCTTCGCCTCTCAACAGTGCACCCAACCCAGTTTGCAATTGAAGCCGCGCTTAACGGCCCGCAAGACCACTTTAAAGAGCTTGTGACAAAGCTGCAGAAACGCCGCGATGCAACTTTTAAGCGTGCAAACGAAATCAAGGGGCTAAGCCTTGTGAAACCAAAAGGGGCATTTTACGCTTATGTGAGGATAAACCTTCCGATAAAATCTGACAAAGAATTTGTCTTGGAACTCTTGCGCCAAAAAGGCGTCCTTGTAGTATACGGTGAAGGGTTTGGCCAAAAGTCCGGCACGCACCACTTTAGGACAGTTTTTCTGCCAAACGAGCAGACAATCAACTTTGCCTTTGACAAAATAGAAGAGTTCATAAAGGAAAAATTTTTGTGATTTTTTCCAAAAAGCTTTTATTTAAGAATGCAGTATTATTTCTGGTTATTACCAAATTTTTTTTGGGGGGTGAAAAAAAGTGGCAAGTACAACAAGTTCATCAGGCTCTTCATCTGGCTCTTCAAGTAGCAGGAGCAGCGGCGGAAAGAAGAAAAAAAGAAGATAATGCAAAAAAGCTGAAAAATTTGGTTTTTCAAAGAGTTTTTTTAAGGGATTTTTTAAATCCCTTTTTTTCCTTTTTTTCCATGTTTTTAGTTTAATTTTATGGCAGTTGTTTTCTTTTTTCGTTGCCTTAAAACCATTTTCTCCAGTTTTTTTTCCGCTTCACCGTAATTTATTATTTCCTTTAACCCAAGCAAACTGTAAAATTTTCCAGCCTCCATGCCAACCGTTTTTTTGTTCCAGATTATCAAATCCAAATCAATTGTGCGCGGCCCTGATTTTATTTTTGTCCGCTTTCTTTCAGGCTTTGTTTCAAAAACACTCGAAAACCTGATTTTTTTAAACCGCTTTTTCAAAAGCGCAGCGCATTTTTTGATGTTTTTTTCTTTCTTAATGTTTGAGCCGATTGAAATATAGAAAATGTTTTGCACACTCACACCCAGTTCACTTTTATTTCTTTATAGTTTTTTTTCCAGGGTTTTTTTATTGATGAAAAAATCCTTTTTGCTACTTCTGATGGCTTTGCCATTGAAAATTTTTTTGATTCTTTCTTCAAATCTGCATTTTGAAGTTTATTCCATATTTGCGTTTTTACTGGCCCAGGCATTGCAACAAGGACTTTTATTTCTGGTTCCTCAATTGCAAGGACCTTTGAAATGCCATTGACGCCATGCTTGCTTGCGCAATATGCACCGGAGCCGGAAAAGCCAACTTCGCCAGCCATTGATGAAATATTAACAACGGTCGCATTTTTTTCCATCAGTGGCAGTGCGCGCTTGGTGCAGTAAAAAGTTCCAAAAAGGTTTACTTCAATTATTCTCCTAAAAAGATCTTCACTCAAATTTCTTATCGGAGCGACTTGAAAAATCCCTGCATTGTTTGCCAGCAAATCAATTTTTTTAAATTTTGCCTTGATTTTTTGAAAAACCGCCCTAATTTTTTTTTTGTTTGAAACGTCCGCTTCAAAAAGCAACAAATGCAAATTTTTTCCTTTAACTTCTTCTTTTATTTTGAGTAAATCCTCATAATTTTTTGAAATCAGGGCTAGGTCATAACCCCTTTCAGCGGATTCAATTGCAATACTTTTGCCTATTCCTTTTCCTGCNNNNGACTTCAACGTTCAGGTATCGGTGGTCTACTTCATCAAGGGCCATGTCTTTCAAAATTTGTTTCAATTCTAATACATTCATGACCATGCCTTTTTGCTGGTCAATTTTTCCCATAACTGTCACTTCAACCAAATAATTGTGGCCATGGCCGTAAGGGTTATTGCATTGCCCAAACAATTCTTTGTTAAACTTGTCGCTGAATTTTGGGTTGTGGTAACGGTGCGATGCTGAAAAATGGGCTTGCGTTGTCAGGAAAACTTGCCCCATTTAGCTCACTTCGCCATAATTAGCTGCAAGAATTCGTTTCTTGTGGCAGGGTTTTTTTTGAACGCGCCAAGCATGCAGGATGTGATTGTTTTTGAGTTCACTTTTTGCACTCCACGCATTGCCATGCAGGTGTGGATTGCGTCAGCAACAACTGCAACCCCGTCCGGCTTGATTGCGCTTTCAATTGCATTTGCAACCTGGGGTATCAGCCTTTCCTGCACCTGCAACCTTCTGGAAAACATTTCCACCATGCGCGGGCTTTTGCTCAACCCAATTATTTTTTTCCTTGGAATGTAGCCAATGTGCATTTTCCCAAAAAACGGGAGCAGGTGGTGCTCGCACAGCGAAAAAAAATCAATGTCCTTTATGACAATCATATTGTTGTCCTCTGCCGTGTAAACTGCTCCGTTAACCAGCTTTTTGATTTCGAGTGAATATCCGCTCGTCAAAAATTTCCATGTTTCTAAAAATCTTTCCGGTGTTTTTTTAAGCCCAGCCCTTTGCGGGTTTTCACCGATATTTATTAAAATGCGTTCAATATCTTTTTTGTTCAAAAAAAAAACATCCTTATTTTTTTAGTTCATCAATTTTTGCGGCTAAAATAAAATCATTTTCGTGCAAGCCGCCGATTTTGTGCGTATAGTTTGTAATGGTGACCTTGTTGTATGAAACAAAAATGTCCGGGTGGTGGCCTTCCTGCTCCGCAATTTTTGCCACTTTTCCCACAAACTCCATTGCCTTCGCAAAATTTTTGAACACAAATTTTTTTTCAATTTTTTTCCCGTTTTCTGTCAGTTCCCAGCCCTTTGCCTGCAAAAGCATTTTTTTTGCCTCCGCTAACTCTATTGGGGGTATTCCTCCTTGGCATGGGACACACTTTTTTGCTGCTAGGCCATTTTTTTCCATTTTTTCATTTAATATTGCCATAAAAAAACCTTTTAAGTGTTAGCTGTATTGTAAAAACACTTTTATTTTTTTAATTATACTGCTAATTGCACCGGATTTTGGCTTTAATGGAAATAATTAAAAAGCATATCCTGCAGTTATAATTAATTTAATTGGTTTATTTTGTGGTTAAACAATGCAGTACAAAATGACTCCTGCAGGGAAAATTCCTGAATACAATGAAATAGACCATAGCACTTGGGCCATTTTATTTGAAAGGCAGCTAAAACTTATTGGTAATTGGCCTTGCAAAGAATGGGTCAAAGGATTCAAATTGCTTAAACTTGACCCCAACAAGGTTCCAGAACAAAAAAAAATCAGTGACCGCTTATATGAATTTACTGGTTGGAGAATTTACAATGCAGTGGATGAATTCTTAAATAATGATGAATGGTTTAATGCACTTGCCAGGAAAACTTTTCCAGCAACAACCTATTTAAGAAACCATGACGAACTTGATTTTACACCTTACCCAGACCTTTTCCATGAATACTTTGGCCATCTTCCATACATGACTTTGCCAAAAATGGCAAGAATAATTTCGCTTTTCCCCAAAGCATATTTTTTAACTCCGCCTGAATTGCGTGTCGGGGTTGGAAGGTTATGGTGGCACGCAATGGAATGGCAGTTTGTAAAAGAAAACAGTGAACTAAAAGTAATGGGCGCAGGGTCACTGGCAGGAAAAGCTGATTTTTTGGACAGCATTAAAAAAACAAAAATCCATTTTACTATTAATGAAGCATTTAATTCGCTTAA
>JACPKT010000049.1 GCA_016186855.1 Candidatus Iainarchaeum sp.
GCTGCCAGATTTGATGTTTGTAGGGGAAAGCAGCATTCCGGGATTTGTAACAGTAGGGGAACAAATGCAGGTCAATGCAACAGTAAAAAACGCAGGCGTTTCAAACACAACAGCCTTCCAAATAGGATTCTACATCAATGACAACTTGATTGACTTTGTGCCAGTTGAAGGCATGCAGGCAGGCGAAGAAAAGCAAATAAATTTCTCGCTTGAAGACACCGCAAGCTTTTTGGGGCTGAACATGGCAAAAATTTTGATTGACTCAACCAACAGCATACCTGAACTGGATGAAGCCAACAACGTCATAGAAAAAGGAGTTGGGATAGGATTCAATTCCTTTAACGTGATTTTGAACTACAACAACACTGAACTTCTCGGAGATGCAAGAGAGTACCGGGTGATTAAAAGAGAAGGCGGAAAGCCAGAGCCAAATGTGTTGACAGTAATAACTTTCCCTGATGGAAGAAAACAAGAACTATCAACAAATGAAAGCGGAATAAACAACTTTCAGCTCACGCAATCTGGCTTGTATTTATTGTTTGCTTCAAAGGACAAGTTTGACGCGTTCGAAGGCTCGTTTGTAATTCCAAAAATCACCCTTTTGAACTTGGCCCAAAGTTACAATGTTGGAGACACAGTTTTATTCATAGTGCAGACAGAGGAAGGCAAAAAAATAAAAGACGCAATAGTGCAGATAAAAGACTCGGCAAACAGGATAACAGAACTTAGGACTGATTTGGATGGAAAAGTTGAGTTCCGCCCGATAGTCGGCGGGCCCCACGGGCTCACAATTTCAAGAAACGGGGTTCCAATAATGGTCACCGGCTTTTTGTCAATTGGTGCAATTGAATCAGTGTTTGGAGGCGGTGGGATAGAGCAGATACTGTTTGGTTCAACCATCAAAAACCCGCCACAGTTCATTTTCTTGCTCTTATTGACTTTTGGAGCCGCATTCATTGCTTTCTCCAGAAGCAAGCTGCTCTTTAAGGCGGGCCCAAAGAGCACAAGAGAAGAACAGCTAGAAAACGTGGCAAGGCTCCTGATTGCAGTTGCGTTTTTCCTCGTGCCGTTCCAAGCAGCAAACTTTTTAGGATACAACGTTGGAATCGCAATAGTAATAATTGAAGCGCTCGCAGCATTCATGTACGAAAATTACAGAAAAGGAAAAAAGAAAAGGCCGCCAATAAAAGTGTAAATGCAAAAAAACATTTTAGAACACTTTTTCACCGTGCACTTAAACCATTTGTTATTGAACACAAAAAAACGAAAGGATTAACAAATTGGCAGCAAGTAAAATGATTTTATATTACAAAAAAAAGGAATTTTAATTGCACGAAGTTGTTATATTGAACGGGTAAGCAATTCCCTTAAACGCGTCCACGACCTTTGATATATCAGAAAAGTTCACCCTATTGTCAGGCATTCCACCATATAGGTCAGCCCTTGCCATTATTGGCGCAGTAGAAATGCCCTTGAACTTGTCAACAACCCCAGATATATCCGCAAAATTTACAATTCCAAACGGAACTACAACATCGCCCCACTTTGCTGTCTCAACTGTGAGGTTTTCAGAATAGCACTCGGCAACACCTGGATTGCACGCCTGTTCTATTGCCTGCACTTCATACGCAGAGCTTGGGACAATTTCCTCTCCAAACACATGCAGCAATCCAACGCTTCCCCAGTTCATAAAATACGGCTCGCACTGCAATCGCGCTCCCTTAAAAGTTTGCGACGGGTCAACATTGTTTTCAGAGTAAACTGCTGGCGGCCCGACCCACCGATACTCTCCTTCAAAAGCAGACAAATCCATCAAGCCAGGAGAAGTTCTTTGCGGTGACTCTGTCTGGTCATACAAATCAGCCATTCTTACCCTCAAAGCAGTCATTTTCCCGGAATTGTTTGGAACAAAAGAAATGTAGCGATTCTTTTCCACTGGCACAGGCTCTGCCGAAGGCTTTAGCACAGGCTCGAAATTAACAGTTATTTCTACCTGCACATTTGCACTGCCGCTCCTGCCATCACTTACGCTAAAAGTTATTGGTTTTACACCCGGCTCGTTTGCAACCCAGCTGAAATTCCCTGTTCCATTCCCGTTGTCGACAAAATTCCCAACACCGTTTTTAGTTAAAATTAACACATCCTTGTTTGCAGCATCAGTGCACTGCAAAG
This sequence comes from Candidatus Iainarchaeum sp., assembly GCA_016186855.1. Classification (GTDB taxonomy): domain Archaea; phylum Iainarchaeota; class Iainarchaeia; order Iainarchaeales; family GW2011-AR10; genus JACPKT01. Next base: position 2,173 of record JACPKT010000049.1, read on the forward strand.
TGTCAGCATCGCTTGCGCTGACACCAATGTTCACCTGCTGGCCCAGGTTAACGTTAATTGGGCCTGAAGGATTGGATTGGAGTGAGGGCATACGATTAGAGTTTGAAACAAAAATATCTGGCGAAAAAACCCCAATGGCATCTTCACAATTTACTCCTATAAACGCTCCAAAAAGATAAGCGTTAGATTTGTACTGGCAGAAATTCGGAGTCCAAGTGAAAGTGCTGTTTGCACCGCCTATTCCTTGTGCTGTTGGAAATGTTGCGCCAGGAGGCAGCACTCCTCCTTCGGTCCAAATACACATAGGGGTATTTTCTCCGCCAGGCCCCCAGCGAGCATTAATATCAAACTGCAGCAACTGATTTTCTGGAACGTTACAATAGCAATTAAACTCTTTGTAGCATGTTCAAGCCGTACTGCACTCAGCGAGCCAGCTGTTGTACTCAAAATCAGCATTGTTGCAAAAAACGCTGTAAATGCAAAATTTTTTAAGGAAGGCATAAAAAAACCTACAATTTTTTTTAATGTATTCAATTTTATATTACCGTGCCATCGTTAGATGGCACATATATGCGCTGTAAACTGGCGCACCAGTTTTTTTAATGACTATATAATTTATATTGCTTCTCCAGTATTTTTAAAGCCTCGTTTTTAGCCAAAAAAACTGTTTTAACTGCTTTTTTTCGGTTTTTAAACCGGTCTTTGTGGTTATATTCAGCTAACAAAAAAACCTGTAAGCGTAAAAGATTTAATGAAAAAAATTGTTTTCCCAGAACAGGCAAAAAGAAACAAAATCGCACAACTCTTAAAAAACAAAAAGCTTGAGAAACTAAAAGAAAACCCGTTCAAAGTGCAAGCCACAAAATAATCAAAATTCAAAAAAGAAACAGACATGCTTCATCTACGGCCAGGAGCAAACAATTGTTTATAACCTTTTTTTACCAGTTTTTAATTAGTGGTTTGGCTTGGTGAAGGTTGGCTTGAACGGCTTTGGGCGCATTGGAAGGCTGGTGCTCCGCCAAGGTATTAAGAGCAAAAAACTGGATTTTGTGGCAGTGAACTCTGCAGCAGGCGGAAAGGGCGCTGCACACTTGTTTAAGTACGATTCAGTGTACGGGAAATTCAAGGGAAAAGTGGAAGCATTTGAAGACCACTTTTTTGCAGATGGAAAAAAAATAGCTGTTTTCTCTGAAAGAAGCCTTGAAAACATCAACTGGAAAAAATTCGTGGTAGAAATTGTAAAATTCGGCATCAAAAGAGCATTTGTTACAACTGTGCACGCGTACACAAGCGACCAAAACCTGCTTGACAACCGCCACAAGGATTTGAGGCGCGCAAGGGCCGCCCCGCTAAATATAATTCCGACAACAACGGGCGCAAAAGAAGCTGCTGCAAAAATTTTGCCAAAGCTCAAAGGAAAAGTCGATGGATTGGCAATAAGGGTGCCTGTTTCATGCGGCTCACTCACAGACATTGTGGCAGAGCTTGGAAACAACACTACTATTGAGGAAATAAATGCTGAAATGAAAAAAGCAAGCGAAACCTATTTGAAAGGGATCCTGGAATACACAGAGGAACCGATTGTGAGCTCTGACGTGATTGGAAACCTGCACTCAAGCGTTTTTGACTCCCTTTCAACAGCAGTTATTGGAGGCAGCCTTGTAAAAGTGCTTGCATGGTATGACAACGAGCTTGCATACGCACAGCGCGTGGTGGAGCTTGCAGAAAAACTGTCTTAGATTTCATCAATTTTTTTCTCTATTGCCGCATAAACTTCTACGTTTAACCTCATTCCGGATTCTATGAGCTCAAATAGGACTTCTTTCCCATGTTTTTTTGTTAAAAGCTTTTTCTTTACGCATTTGAGCAAAAAGGTTGTCAGCCACTCGGTTTCAACACCCTTGCTTTTTGCCACGATATGCAGTCTGTAATCATTGGTTAAAATTTTTTCGTTGCGCTTTTTTGCAGACAAAACAAGTTCTGCGTCAGCTATACTGATTTCCTCTTTCTGTGATAAATTTTTTACACCAGTTAATTCATTTGCAGATTTTTCTTCTTTAATCCATGACTCAGCAGCTTTTTCTATCTCTGCTGCGCCTGCCTTATTAAAAGAAAGGAGTTCTTCTTTTATTCCGCCGGTTATTTTTATTTCCTTGAAATATTTTTTAAGCAATTCAAGTTTCCCTATTTTTGCCAAAGGAATTAAAACAGAGGCATTGACAAAAACCAAACAAATCACTTTCTTTTAAGGCCGGCAAAATCTTTTTCCAGGTCTTT
>JACPKT010000050.1 GCA_016186855.1 Candidatus Iainarchaeum sp.
ATTTGCATTAAAAAGCATTGTATCCATTTCTGATTTTTCCCGCAAGGATATTGAAGTGGTGCTGAAAGCCGCTCAAAAAATGGAAAAAATACCCCTTGCAAAAAAGCGCAAATTGCTGGACAAAACCAATGTGGCCACTTTGTTCTTTGAACCAAGCACCCGAACAAGGCTTTCTTTTGAAACTGCTGCACAAAACCTTGGCGCAAACATTATTTCAGTCGCACACGCGGAATCCACTTCTTTTAAAAAAGGCGAAAGTGTTAGCGACACCATTCGAATTGTTGCAGGGTATGCTGACATCATCATAATGCGCCATTTCATTGAGGGCTCTGCGCGAAGGGCATCAGAAGTCACACAAAAACCAATCATCAATGCCGGGGATGGGAGCAACCAACACCCAACTCAAACCCTCTTGGACCTTTACACAATTAAAAAAGAGTTTGGAAAAATTGACGGACTAAAAATAGGCATGATGGGGGACCTCAAATATGGCAGAACCGTGCATTCGCTTGCTCACGCACTCAAGCACTTTTCAAACGTCAGGCTTTACTGTATTTCTCCGCCAGAACTGAAAATGCCGGAACACATAATTGACGAAATCAATGGACATGTTAAAGTTTTTGAATCAGAAAAGTTAGAGCAGTTTTTGCCAGAACTTGACATTTTGTATATGACAAGGATTCAAAAGGAAAGATTTCCTGACCCACTGGAATTTGAAAGGGTAAAATCCCTCTATGTTTTGGAAAAAAGCATTCTTGAGGCGGCAAAGAAAAATTTCAGGATAATGCACCCGCTCCCGCGCGTGAAAGAAATTTCAACAGACCTTGACAGCACTCCTGCAGCACTTTACTTTAAGCAGGCGGCAAACGGCATTCCAGTGCGTGAAGCACTTCTTTTCCTGGTGTCAGGGAAGGTGACAAAATGAGCGAACAAAAAAGTCTTGGGCAGGAAAAAAAAATTTTTGTAAAACCCATTGTTGAGGGGACAGCAATTGACCACCTTGACCCAGGCACTTCTGTGCACATTCTGAAGTTTCTTTCCATTTCCAATTTTCAGGTAACCGCGGCAATGAATGTTGACAGCAGAAAAATGGGAAAAAAAGACCTGATATTCATTGCTGGAAAAAAGCTTTCAGAAAGCGAAATACACAAAATAGCGCTTTTGGGGCGCGGCGCAACAGTAAACCTCATTCACGGGTCAAAAATAATCAAAAAGGAAAAAATTGACATTCCCTTGCGCGCTGAAGGCATAATAAAATGCATTAACCCTCAATGCATTACAAATTTTGAAGGCATTCCTACAAAGTTTTCAATCCAGAAAAAACCCTTGAGTGCGGTTTGCTTTTACTGTGAGACAAAAATGAGTGAAAAAGAGATAATCAATGCAATACAGTGAAAAAACGGCTGGCCCCGTTTACACGCCATATGTGCCCTGTCTACGACAGGGCGATAATATACATATACCTTTGAATACAATGAAAAAACTGGTGCGCCAGTTTGCACCGCCTGCAAAATCAGGCGTCACTTTTGTGCCACTAAAGTGGCACCAGCGCCATACAAAGTATGGCGCAAATTTGCCAGCGGAATTTGCCGCTGCCGCATATGTGTGCCATTTTCAATGGCATGATAATATGCATATACTTTTGAAACAATAAAAAAAGAGATAATCAATGCAATACAGTGAAAACAAGCCAAGAAGTGCTGTAATACAATTAAAAAAAGTGAATTCAAATGCTAAAAGTTGATTTTTGCGGGATAAGGCTAAAGAACCCTACGCGTCTTGCCTCTGGAATTTTGGGCGTCACTGCACAGTCTTTGATTCGGGTTGCAAGAAGCGGTGCCGGTGCCGTGACAATGAAAAGCGTTGGCCCAAAGGAAAGAGAGGGCCACAACAATCCCACAGTAATTGACCTCGAGTGCGGACTGCTGAACGCTGTGGGGCTTCCAACTCCAGGCTACAAAAACATGGAGGAAGAAATGGAGGAATTAAAGGAATTAAAAAAATTGGACGTGCCTTTAATTGGCTCTGTTTACGGGACAACTGTTGGAGAGTTTGTCGAGGTTGCGCAATGGCTTTGCGATCATCGGCCTAGTGCAATTGAGCTTGACATGTCTTGTCCGAACGCCGAGTGGGGGGGCAGCGTGTTTGCCCACTCAGCAGAAGTGGCAAAAGAACTTGTTGAAAAAGTAAAAAACGTGTCAGGAAAAATCCCCGTAATTGCCAAGCTTTCGCCAAACACTCACTTGATTAACGAGGTTGGAATTGCCTGTGAGGAAGCCGGCGCAGACGCTCTTTGCGCAATTAACACATTGTCTGCAATGAGCATCAACATTGAGGCAAAAAGGCCGGTGCTGCACTTTAAAAGGGGCGGCCTCAGCGGCCCTGCATTAAAACCGGTTGCGGTAAGGTGCATTTATGACTTGTTCGAACACGTCAGCATCCCAATAATCGGAGAAGGAGGATGCACTAGTGGGAGGGATGCAATAGAATTCCTCCAGGCAGGCGCAACAGTTGTTGGTGTCGGCAGCGCAGTGCGGTACGAGGGGATTGAACTTTTTGGAAAGATTTGTGATGAAATGAAAAAATGGATAAAGCAGAACGGCTACACAAATGTAAAACAACTCGTGGGAATTGCGCATGAAAACGGCTAAGGAGCAGTTTGCAGTAATGGAAATGTTTAAAATAAAAAAAACCGTGCTCGAAAACGATTCAAACAAAACATTTTATTTAGACAAATTTATTTTCTGCAAGCCCGGCCAGTTTGCGATGGTGTGGATTCCTGGCGTTGACGAAAAGCCTTTCAGCGTGATGAATGTTGGAAAAGAAAGCGCGCTAAACCTTGAATTGAAAGGAAAGTGGAGCAAAAAATTTTTCGAGCTAAAAGAAGGAGATTTTGTGGGAATCCGGGGGCCTTTTGGCACTCCATTTCAATGGGAGAAAACCAAAAAAGCCTGCATTGTTGCAGGAGGGGTTGGCGTTGTGCCGCTTTTTTTCCTTGCAGAGGAATTTAAATCGGCCGGAATTAAAACAACCTTTATTCTTGGTGCCAAGTCAAGCAAAAAACTCTTGTTCGAAAAACAAATAAGCAGAATCGTTTCAAAATTTATTGTCACCACTGATGACGGTTCAGAGGGAAGGCACGGTTTTGTCACAGCAGCTTTAATGGAATTGCTTTCAAAAGAAAAGTTTGACCGTGTATACACCTGTGGTCCGGAAAAAATGATGCACAATGTGTTCAAGGAATGCGAGAAAGCAGGTGTTTTGCTTTCCGCAAGCCTTGAGCGCTTCATGAAATGCGGCATCGGCATTTGCGGCGCATGCATGGTCAACGACAGGATAGCATGCATTGACGGCCCGGTTTTTGAATCAGAAGAGCTTAGAAAAATGGGCGAGTTTGGAAAAACATTTTATTTAAAATCCGGAAAAAAATGCTCTTTGGAAGAATTTTACAGGTGGAAAAGCCCTTGAACCAGCTTGTTTTAAAAAACTGCCTTGTTTTAAAAAATAGTGAACTTGTTCTCGCAAACATCGGAATCAGTAACGGGTTAATTACCGAAATATCCGGAACAGAAGTCTGGGGCAAAAAAATTGTCCAGTGCAGAGAAAATTTTTTGATGCCTGGAATAATTGATTGCCACGTGCATTTTCGCTCTCCGGGCCACGAGTACAAAGAAGACTGGGTCCACGCAAGCTTTGCTGCTGCTGCAGGCGGGATAACTACTGTGCTGGACATGCCGAACACTCTGCCACCGACCACTTCGCAAATAACCCTATTGAATAAAAGAAAAATTGCGCAAAACCTTTCACTTGTGAATTTTGGTTTTCATTTTGGTGCAACAGGTGAAAACACCGGCGAAATTGAAAATGCAAAAAACATTGGTTCGATAAAAATTTACACGAGCGAAAGCACTCAAGGCCAAGTTGTTTCAAGCGAGCAATCAATCAAAAAAATTTTTGAAACCGCAAAAAAAAACAACCTGGTTGTATGCGTGCATGCAGAGGACCAGAAAACAATTGAAAAAAACAAGGCAGAGCTTGCCCATTCAACAGAGCCACTGATTCACTCAAAAATCAGTAGCGCAGAAGCAGAAGCCACTGCAATCGAATTGGTTCTTAACATGCAAAAAATCGTCAAAAACAAGCTGCATATCTGTCACTTATCATCAAAAGACGGCGTGAAGCTTGTGGGAAAAGCCAAAGAAGAGCAGCAAAACATTTCATGCGAGGTTACACCCCACCATTTGTTTTTAACCGAGCAGGACACAAAAAAACTCCGCAACTTTGCAAAGGTCAATCCTTCAATCAAAGGAGAAAAAGACCGGCTTGCATTGTGGAAAGCGCTTAAAGACGGCACAATTGACTGCGTTGCATCAGACCATGCCCCACATACGATTGAGGAAAAAAAGCTCGG
>JACPKT010000056.1:0-3323 GCA_016186855.1 Candidatus Iainarchaeum sp.
TCAAAGACAAAGAAGAGGCAGTTAACTCTCTTAGAAACGCAGTGCACGAGCGAGAAGAAAAAATAAAAAAAATGCAAGAACAAATGCAAAAAACTGCCCAAAAAAAACAGAAAAAAAACAATGCAGAGTGAAACAAGTGCCTCGCGGACCAAAACCAAAAATTCAAAAAATCCACCAAAATCCTTTAATACCTCTTTCCCCTTATTTTTAAAAAAACAAAATTCTTTTTGTGGTAAAAAATGTATTCTCCGCAGGAAAGCAGTGGGCGCTTTAAGTACGAGTCACCTGGCGAAATAAGCGATGAACTGGACATAGAGGAAGAGACTCCAGCAGGCAAGGCAAAAGAAATTCTTGAAAGCGCAGGGGACGCGGTCAAAAAAAACTGGCTAAAAATTCTTGCATTAATAATTGCCGTTGGAATTCTTTTTTTTGCTTTTGATTTTTTTGTTGGCAGCGTGAAAAAAGTAAGCTTTAATGTAACAGACACCGAGGGTGCGCGCTTGAGCGGCGTTGGAATAAAGGTTTTTGATTTGAGTGGGACCGAAATTGAAAAAATAAGCGCAAGCACTCCAATTGACCTGCGAAGGGGAATCTACACTGCAGCAATTTCTTTAAGCGGGTATCGGCCAAAAAGCGCTTATTCGTTTGAGGTGGTCGAAAACCCTACAGAAGTTGTGGTGGCGCTGGAAAAAGACTGGGACATAGAAATTGATGTGCAGGATTTTCCGCAAAAACTGGTTGAAGGACAGCATACGGGAGTGTTTGTATCAGTGAAAAACAACCGCGAGAAAGAGGAAAAAATTGACCTTGTTTTTGAAGGCGCTCTGGGGCCAAATTATATGAGCGCAGGCTATCCTTCCCCAATGCTTTCACCACCAGGAGAAACAAGGGTTTTTGTAGAGTTAAAGGTAAAGGAAAACCTGCAGCCAAACCTCATAAAAAACGAGTTAAAAGGAACCATAAGGGTGCGGGGGCTGGATAACGCAAAGGCAAAAAAACAATTCACTTTTGACATGCAGGAATTTGACCGCTCAAAGCTAAAAGTAAGCGGTAGCGCAAAATTCGGGACAGTTGTGGAGGGCACAGTCAGCCCGCAAAAAGAAATAACAATCCAAAACAATTTGGATTTCCCGGTTGAAGACATCAGGTTAGAGGTTGAAATAAAAAGCACGCAGTTCAGCCAGCCTTCAGAGGCAAAGGAATGGTTTTCTTTTGACAGAGAAATACCAATAAAAGTTTTGCAGCCGGGCGATGGCACCAAGGTTGGAATGATTGCCAGCGTGCCAGTAGGCGTGCCATTTCAGGGAAGCACTGAAAAAGAAACAATTATTGGAAAACTGTTTTTGCGCACAAGCTTTTGGGAAGAAGAAGTTGATTTGGACCTGATAGTGCAAAAAAGCAGGGTGCAGCTGGTTTTTAGCGGAATAAGCCAAAGCAACACTGTGTCTTTTAGCCAGGAAACAGGAACTTACCTGCCGGTTGCAAAAATTCTTTCACTGCAAAACAAGGGACAGCTTCCCCTCACTTTTGTAAACCTTAATGCAGAATGCAATTCAAGCGGCAACTGGAACGCGGAAAACGTTGTCGCAATCAGCCAAACACTTTTTGAAGAAATCCCTGCCGGCGGGGAAAAAAAAACAAACTACACATTTTTGGTCCCGAACTCCGCATCAAGCGGTGACATTGCAAACTGCAAAATGACTGCAAACTATGATGACCCGAGAAATCGGGGCGAACGGCTTTCAGCGGAATACGAATTCATAATTAGCATCAGGTAAACCCTTGCGTTGATTTACGCCGCATACATGCACCATCTAAAGATGGTGCGATAATATAATCTTAATATAATTTGGGATTACAATAAAAAAAAGGGGTGTTTTTTTTGGCAAGCGAGGAAAAACTAAAGAAAAAAATAATGAAGGCTATTGAAGAAGAGGGGGTGGAACTACGCTACAATTTCATTGTATACGTTGAAGACGACAAGCTCAAATTCCTGGCGCACGTGAACAAGGGAGAACTCCACACCGTTGTCGGAATGCTTGAACGCGCAAAAGCACAGCTGTTGAAAAGAATTGAAGAGATTTCACAATAAAAAAACAGCGAAGGGATTCGCTGGCAATCCATACTTGTCCCGTCTGCGACGGGACAGTAATATATCGTATATTATTTGTATCTATAAAAAAAGCCCTTGGAGAGATTTGAACTCTCGACCCCATAAAAATTATTACAACGAGTTACAAACCAAATAGTCTATTTGCCGGGTTATAATTTACAAAGTTTGGGTGTTTTTTGATTATTTTTGAAATATGGCGTTGATTTGAAGAGCCGACTATTTTGAGATAGTTTTCCACATCTTTTTTTGATGTTATTTGCAGGTGTTTGCCATTTCGCAGACATTTTGCATTTATCCCAAATCCATTTAGCTTTTCTGCAATTTGCCCAAGAATTTGTGGATTGCACATGGTTAAATCCAGCCGCATGTAGGGTTTTTTATACGTTTTACGTTTGTCAAAGAATACGCAACCATCAGTATCAAATACTCCGCGAATAAAACCAATTATGTGCTCTGGATTTCCATGAAGTATTTCATTCGGAACCAAAACTTTGTCAAATTTAACTCCAGCAGGCATTTCAAATCTTTGCGTTAAAAGTTTGAATAACAATTTTGAATAAAAATTCACACGCAAACTGTTATTTTTTTTTGTGTATTTTTATAGTTTTAAAATTGAATAATTGTTTTGTAATCGGAATAATTCGTTTTTGATAATAATCAAAGTCAAATCTAGAATCTCCAGCAAAACCAGTTTGGAAACGGTAAGGACCATATTGATTTGTAAAACCGTCTCCTGCAAACGCACCTAAAAATTCACTTAAATCCTGACTTAACGGCTGGTTTATATCAAACTTAAATTTAACCGCTTCTTTCCGTTTTTTATTAGAAATGAGGCGACCACGTTCAAACAATTCCTTATGTCGAGAATACGTTATTTTCCCAGCCAACTTTTGCCCCCAATTTTTTGGTTTCCGAATTGCTGTTTTTTGGTAATGACTTCTTTTTGTTTTTGGAACAAGGACAAGCAACTGTTCAAACAATTCAGACGGTATACTACGCTGCCCAGCTAAAACATAGCCCATTTCGCTTCGAGAAAGCCCAATTGAGTTCCCAAAGTCACTCCAAGAGCTAAAACCACTATTTTGTCTGGTGAGTTCAAAAAATACACGAGTTTTGTTTTTGTCTCCAATAAATACACGTTCAGACATAAAAGCCGCAGGAGGGAATTGAACCCTCAACCTACGCATTACGAGTGCGTGGCACCACCATT
>JACPKT010000056.1:3348-9859 GCA_016186855.1 Candidatus Iainarchaeum sp.
ATGTCAAAATTAAAATAATGTTATCCACTGAGCTACAAGGGCAAAAAAAACAATAGAATTAGGTTTGAAAGCTAATTTATATTTTTGTCAAAAACTATTGCTTTCAAGCCACGCGCACCAGTTTTCCGGTTTTTTTTGCAGCAAAAAAAGCATATTTTAGGACTGCAAAGCTTCCAGCAAGCCAAGCCAAAGAAAGCACAGATAAGGACACCCAGTCAACAGCCAGCGGCTCAACGGTTGACTTTAAAAGGTTAAAAGCATGCAAGGAAGGCAAAAAACCAGCAATCAGCTGAAGGGACTTTGGAAGAATTGAAACAGAATAATAAACGCCTGAAAGCACTACAAAAATGTCTGCCGTAGTCCAGACAAGCGAAATGGCGTTTTCCCCAAACAAAAACATGGCTGACAGATTAAGCATTCCAATTGAAACTCCAAACAAAAACAAAAAAAACAATGCAATCAAAAAAGAAGCCCAGTCCAAAATCCAGATTCCATAAAAGAAAAAAACCGTCACAAGAAAAAGCACAAGCACTATTGCAAGCTTTGCAAGGCCAGTCAGTATCCCACCAATCACAAACTCTGTCAGGCGAAGTGGGGAAATGAAAAGGTGTGCAAGCGATTGTGACCAGTACTCATCCATGTAAGTTGTACCAATCCCCATCTGGGCATGGTGGACTGCCTGCCAGCCAGCCATTGCCATGATTACCATTTCCAGCACTTTTGGCTTTGGGTCAAAAGACTGCACCATGAAAATGAACAGGAACAAAAAAGTCAACGGCCAAACGCTGACCTCCAAAAAACGAAAAGGACTCCTAAGCATCAGGCGCAGGTTTTTGAAGGGCTGGCTGATTATTCTTTCAAGAGCGTGCTTCAACGAAATCGCCCTCCCACCGGCTTTTTGTCAATGCCAAAAAAACTTCTTCAAGCGAACCAGAAGGCCGATCAGCCATTTTTTTGAGTTCACGAACAGTGCCAAAAGCTTCAATGCGCCCACTGTTAATAATCGCAATTCTGTCGCACAACTGCTCTGCTTCATGCATGTAGTGGGTGGTCAAAAGAATAGTTGTGCCCTGTTTTTTTTGTTTTTGCACAAGCACCCTGATTTGGCGCGCACTCTCAACATCTAACCCGACAGTTGGCTCGTCCATGAGCAAAAGCCTGGGATGCGTCAAGAGCGCCTTGGAAATGTAAAACCTCTGCCTGTAGCCTGAAGACAGCGTGTTTGCAATTTGCCCGCGTTTTTCAGAAAGGCCTGTCTGAATCAGCGCATCCTCAATTCTTTGCTTTTTGTCAGGAATTGAGTAAAGCATTGCATAATAGCGCAACAGGTCTTCAACCGACAAGCCGTTCAAAAGCCCTGCAAAGCCCGTTACCAGATTGATTTCATTTATTACCTGAGAGCGTTCTCTTGAAACGTCTTTTCCAAACACCGCAATGCTTCCGCTGTCCAGTTCCAGCAGCCCACAAATTGCGGAAATGAAAGTGGTTTTTCCTGCACCGTTTGGCCCAAGCAAGCCAACTATTTCGCCTTCTCGAATTTCAAGGGAAACATTTTCCAGCGCGGCAATAATTTTTTTCCCATGCGCAAAACTCTTGCACACATTCTCGGATTGCAATGCAAGCATGAAAAAAAACAACTGCAAACAGTTTAAATATTTAAAAAAACGGCTGGCCCCGTTTACATGCCATATATGCCCTGTCTACGACAGGGCGATAATATGCATATACTTTTGAATACAATAAAAAAAATTGTTTCAACAGAATTCCCAAATCTTTTGAGGAAATTAGAAGAACTGGCAAAAAAACATGGTTTGCGTTTCCGCCGCCTTTCGCCACTCACGAGCGACAAAGCATTGGAGAAAACAGACGTGACCAGAATGTTTGGAGTAGTTTACAGGGCAGTAATTATTTTTGAACCAAGAAAACACAACCCGTGAACAAACACGCATGTGAAAAAATCAGATTTTCTCAAACGACATTTTTCCCAAAAACATTTTTAAAAGCACGTCAAACAATTCGCTTACTTTTACTCTTTTTTGCGCCAAAGAATTTCGCTCGCGGATTGTGACAGTTGAATCTTTCATGGTATCATAATCTATTGTAATTGCAAACGGGACTCCAATTTCATCCACGCGCGCATAGCGTTTTCCAATGCTTCCTTTTTCGTCAAAAAAAACTTCAAAAACACCATTGTTTAGCTCTTCAAAAATTTCTTTTCCCGATTCAAACAACCCGTCCTTTTTCACCAATGGAAAAACAGACACAAAGAACGGCGCAATCCTTGGATGCAGGTCCAAAAAAACCCGCTCCTCTGGGCCGCGCTTTTCCTTTCTAAATGCAAGATCCAGCAAAACAAACAATGCCCTGTCAAGTCCGGCGGAAAGCTCAAAAACGTGAGGAACAAATGGTTGCGCATCCCCTTCTTCCTTAATGCTTAAATCAGTCCTGCTTTGCTTTTGGTGGGCGGTTAAATCAACGTCAGAGCGGTAATTGCACGCCACAAGCTCCACCCACCCCAAAGATGTTTCAACCTCAAAGTCCCATGTTTCTTTTGCATAAAAGGCGCGCGCTTCTTTTTCCAGTTCGCGGAAACGGATTTTTTCAATTGGAATGCCGAGCTTTTCAAAAAACTGTTGCGTGCGCGCCAGATGGTATGCAATAAGTTTTCCTGAAACAATTTTTTTTGAAACCGCATCAGCGCAAGAAATTTTTTCAATTCTTTTTGATTTGAGCAAAAACAAATTCAATTTGTAATCTTTCACGTCTTCAAAGCCCACTATTTCATTGATTTTTTTTGGGTTAAAAAAAACCTCTATTTCCATCTGGCCGATTTCACGCTCGCGTATCAAAGCATTGCGAGGTGCAATCTCGTTTCTAAAACTATTGCCTGCCTGCGCTATGCCAAGCGGGAGGCTTTTTCTTGCAGTCTTGAAAATGCGCGCAAAGTCCAAAAAAATGCTCTGGCATGTTTCAGGCCGCAAATAGGCAACATCTTTTCCAGTGGCGCCGACAGAAACCTCCATCATCATGTTGAATTTCTGAACAGGAGCAAAATCCATTGACTTGCATTTTGTGCACTTCACTCTGTGCTTTTTTATCAGCTCGTCAAATTCTTTTGGCGAAAGGGATTCTGCAACCGGTTCTCCAACAGCCAAACTGACCAAAGAATCAACGCGGAAAACGCTTTGGCACTTGTTGCACAAAACTATGGGGTCCGCAAAGTTTTGCAGGTGACCTGACGCTACAAAAACTTCTTTTGGCAAAACCTGCGAACCACAAATTTCCTCAAAACCCTCTTTTTCCACTAACTCCTTTCTCCAGAAATCGACAATTTTTCTCCTCATGGCGTTCCCGACAGAGCCAAAGTCAAAAAAACCAGCGGGCGCGCTGGAATAAATTTCTGCCGAAGGGAAAAAAACCGACCTTCTTTGCGCCAGATTTACGATGTCTTCTGCAGCCATTAAAACCACTCACAGCCAAAAAAACTATTAAACCAATTCAAACAAAGCAATCTATATAACTAATTTACTTATTTTATCTATATTTTTAATTATAATCCAAAATTATATTCATATTATCGCCCTGCTAAAAGCAGGGCAGGTATGGATTGCAAACGAATCATTTCGTTTTTTTATACAACGCGGGTCAAAAAATGACAAAAATTGAAGAGCTCAGGAAAAAACTTATTGAAAAAACTCAAAAGAAAGTCAAAGAAAGGCTTTCAGGAAAAGAAATTGGCGCAATAAAGGCAGTGAACATTATTGAAGACCTGGACGCGGTTTACAACCTACTGGCAGAGCACATAATCGACTGGCACTCTTACCATTTTCCGGAGCTTGCCAGACATGTGGCTGAAAGCGAAACACAGTTAAAGCTAATCGCGCACCTTGGAGAGCGCGAAAATTTTGTGGAAAAAAAAATTTTCGAACACTACAACAACGCGCAAAGGGCAAAAAAAATAGCCGAAAACGCAAAAAAATCACTGGGTGCAGTTTTTGAAAAACAGGAAATCGAAGAAATAAAACTATTGGCCATAAACACCTTGAATTTGAGGGAAGAAAGAAAATTTTTGGCAAAGTTTTTGGAAAAAAAAATGAGCGAAATTGCACCAAACTTTTCAACCGTTGCAGGCCACATTTTGGCCGCAAAGTTTCTGGCAAAAGCAGGCTCTCAAAAAAAGATAGCATTCATGCCGTCCACCACAATACAGGTTCTTGGAGCCGACAAGGCGCTTTTCTCGCACCTGCGCAATAAAACAAAACCGCCAAAGCACGGCTACCTTTTCTCGCACCCACTGCTAAAAACCGCGCCAAAAAAGAAAAAAGGAAAAATTGCAAAAATAATCGCCGCAAAGCTCTCCATTGCGGCAAAAGCAGACTATTTCGGGAACAAAACGCTTGGAGAAAAACTGAAAAAAGAAATGGAAAAAAAGGTGCTGCAAATAAAATGACCAAAAGGTTTGAAAAACTCTCTGGCGGAATTTTTCTGGTCTACGGAAAACTTTGCACAAAAAACATTGTAGCCGGCCAAAAAGTTTACGGAGAAGAGCTCCTGCACTTTGAGGGAAAAGAATATAGGGCCTGGAATCCGCACCGCTCAAAAATCGCCGCAGCCATAACCAATGGCCTGAAAAATTTTCCGATAAAAAGTGGTTCAAAAGTGCTTTACCTTGGATGCGCAGAAGGCACAACAGTTTCACACCTAAGCGACATCGTGCAGGAAAACGGCGTAGTGTTTGGCGTTGACATTTCGGCAAAAGTGATGAACAAGTTCCTTTACATTTGCAGCCAAAGAAAAAACCTTGTCCCCATCCTTGCAGACGCCGCAAAACCAAAAAGCTACAGAAAAGAGCTAGAAGGCATCAAAATAGGCGTTTTGTTCCAGGACATCAGCCAAAAAGAGCAGGTGGAAATATTTCTGGCAAACGCAAAAATGCACCTGAAAAAAAAAGGAACTGGAATGCTTTCACTCAAAGCGCGCTCGATAAATTCTTTTGGTGACCCGAAAAAAATTCTTGAAGAAGAAATAAAAAAACTCGGGAAAAAAATGGAAATAAAGCAAATCGTGGAACTATCCCCTTTCCAAAAAGACCATGTGCTCATACTATGTGAAAAAACATGAACACAAAATTGTTCTATTACCAAAATGAATTATATTCAGCAATAATTGCGAGCGATAGCGAGCCAGTGCCATTGAACGAAGTGAAATGGCACAAAAGCGCCAGCCGATTTTGCGGCTGTTGGTGAAAACATGAACACAAAATTGCCCAGCCGCCAACTTGTTGCAAAAGGATACGCGCCGGCGCACATCACAGGTTTCTTTAAAATATACAAAAATGGCTCCACTGGCGCGGGCCTCAACTTGTCAGAAGGCGTGCGGACAAAAGTGATTGCAAAGCCCGCAAAAAAAACAAAAATAGAAATTTTCATCAACGGAAAAAAAACCGCTGCAGGCACTTCCAGAACCGTGGCAAAAAAATACCTAAAGGTACTAAAAAAAAATTACTGGCTAAAAATTTTCCACAGTACAAAATTGCCCATAGGCTATGGTTTGGGTGCAAGCGGAGCCGGCGCGCTCTCGCTTTCCCTTGCACTAAACAAGGCCCTAAAAACAAATTTTTCCAAAAAAACAGCAGTTAGGATTGCAAAAGAAGCAGAAATTGAAAATGGCACAGGGTTAGGGGACGTTATCGCACAACAGTTCTTTGGAGTAATACGCGGCCTCCTTCCCTTTCCCTCAAAAAAAGCAGCAAATATACCGTGCAAAAAAAAATACTGCGTGTGCGCATTCTTTGCCCCCATAAAAACAAGCACAATTATAAGCAGCAAGACCTGGAAACAAAAAGTAAACAAAGCAGGCAGCTATTGCATGAAACAAATCGCAAAAAAACCCACAGTGAAAAATTTCATTAATCTCTCAAGAGTGTTTTCCATTGAAAGCGGTCTTGCAACAAAAAAGGTGCGAAAAATAATGGATGAACTGCCAGGTGCCTCGCAGGCAATGCTTGGAAGCACCGCGTTCGTAATCACAGACAACCCTGAAAAAATTGCAAAAAAGCTAAAAAAATTCTCTTACAGAATACTGGTAAGCAAAATTGCAAAACACGGAGCAGGGTTGCTTTGAAAATACCAAAAAACCACCCGCGCGCGAAATCGCTTGAACAGCGCAAACAGCTAGAAGAAGGACTGAAAAAAGGGATTACCGCAACGGCAGGATTAGTTGCATTCGGGCGCGGGGAAGCATTCGATTACCTTTTAGGCGAAAAAACAACCAAAACCGCAAAAAAAGCAACAACCGCCGCGGCAGCAGCCCTTTTGCTCTCAAAAAAGCCAGTCATTTCGGTAAACGGGAACACTGCAATGCTTGCCCCAAAAGAAATAGCATGGCTTTCAAAAACCATTGATGCACCAATAGAAGTGAACACTTTTTACCAGCCAAAAAAAAGAAGAAAACTCATTGCAAAATACTTGCAAGAATTTGGAATACGCGCCCTTGGAACACGGCCGACAAA
>JACPKT010000001.1 GCA_016186855.1 Candidatus Iainarchaeum sp.
GAAATAAAATTTTGGTCACGGCAAAAAGATTTGCATTTCAATGAAATGCTCGCAGTGATTAGGTCAAATTCAACGATTCTTGAAACAAATTCAAATGACTGGCTAAAGGCAGCAGAAATAAAATTTGATAAAAGAAAAACATTGCCAAATTTTGGCTTGGTTGACGCATTGCTTATCGCAAAAAGCAAAGAAATACACACAATGATATTGACCGGCGACAAGCACTTCAAGAACGAAAAAAACGCAATAATTATTTAACACCCATATTTTAACCTGCCCCAAATTTGAAAACTTGGCAATTGGTAACTGTTGGCTGCTGCATTAATGGAAAATATTATCGTCCCGTCTTCAGACGGGACACGTATGCGTACCAGCCGGACGCTGACGGCTTATGAGAAGAATGGTAATTGCCAGTTACCAGAACTGTGGAAAATAAATTTGGGCGGCTTAAGGTTGCCAAATAATCAAGATTTTTTCCAAAAAGATATGTTTTTATTGCTTAAGAACCATATTTATCAGTTGATAAACAATGCAGAAAATGGTTCAGGTCTCAAATTGGGCAAGTTCCCCTACGCTGAATACTGTTTTGATGGTGGAAAAAGTGCTTAAAAACATGAATGAAAGCGTTATTTCTGTTGCGAAACTCAAGCACAGGCTTCCAAAGCAGGTTAATCATTATTCAGTCAAAAAAATTTTGAATTACCTTGAAGAAAGCAACAAGATAATTTGGACAGTTAAAGGTATTTCTTGGATTCAAAACTCCAACCCTAATTTGCGCAAAGCAATTGCCAAAGGCCTTGAACTATGAAACCGGTCAAAATCGTGCTTTCTCCAGAAGCCGAAGAAGTTTACAAATATCTGAACCAAGAGGCATCGCATTCCAAAATCGAGCAAAGCATACTGAATTCGGTCAATAAGAAAAAAGAACTCATCAAAGCCAACCCACATTACGGAGAACCAATCTCCAAAGACAAAATCCCGCAAGAATTCAAGCAAAAATACAACATCAACAACCTATTCTGGGTTGAATTATCAAATCGGTGGCGGATGCTTTACAGCCTAACCAACGACGACAACCAAATCGAAATCATCGCATTCATACTCGACATCACAGACCACAAAAAATACGACAAAAAATTCGGATACAAATAAATGGCAGCATATGTTTTTTGTTACAATTTTATTTATCGCCCTCCAAAAATCACCTTTAAATAGGAGTTTGGCGTTTATTCCATTATGCCACCAAGACCAAGAAAAAAGGCAGTAAAAGATAGACAAATTGAAAGAAGGAGAAATAGGCCCAATTATACTCGCGCCCGTACTTTTGAGTTGCCTGACCCCTTTTTTGGAATGTCAGGTGGAACACATACTGCCCGTGAGGAATATTTTGGTTTGACTAATTCTAGAGCTCAAAGAGGATTTAAGAAAGGCACAATTGGCGCAAGTACTCTTGTGGAAAATATTGCCGGAAAAAGAGGAACGAAACGTACATTTGTTAAAACTGATGGGAAAACTGGAAAGAGACGTATATTGGCAAGGGCAAAGTTTGAAAATCCGGTTCCAAAAGGATTTAGCGAATTTAAGGATAGGAGATTAAGACCACATGATTATAAAAGTAAAACTTCTAAAAAGCAATCCAAAAAATAATTAAAACAACCCTAATTTTTGTCAATGACTATTTTTCAGCCACCCAAAATTTGAAAATTTCAGAATTGGTAACTAGTAGCTGCCATTTATGAGAAGAATGGCCATTGGTTTATACGAGAAACAAACCAAGTTTGTGGAAACCCCTATAGAAGCAACAACCAAAAAAAGTTATATTTAAATATTACATTGTATATACTTTATTTGGTGCTTTTTTGGATTCACTTAAAGGCAATTTTCTTTGGACACGGCATGCTTTGAGGGAAGCCATTGAGGATTTGCTAAAGCCAAGTGAAGTCGAAAAAGCCCTTCAAGAATGCATTGTAATGGAAAGCGGACTTGGAAAACAAAAAGCAGTATGCAAAACCAATGGCACTTATTGCACCGTGATTTTTGTCAAAATGAAGTTTGGAATAAAAATAATTACGTGCTGGAAAAGCAGTGAATGGGAAATCAGAGCTTTTGACCAAGAGGTGAAAAAATGAAATGCGTTTGTGGAAACAAACTTCAGGAAATTAAAACAGACATGGATTTTTTTGACGGAAAAGTAATTGTCAGAGGAGTAAACGCGCTTTATTGCAGTGAGTGCAAAGAAGAGCTTTTTGACTCAAAAGAAGGAGACAAAATATCTGAACAGGTTTCAATACTCCACATTATACAGCCATTCGAATCAAGAAAAAAAATAGCAAAAGTAGGAAACAGTTATGCAATACCTGTATCAAAAGAAATAGCAGAATACATGCAGGCAAAAAAAGGCGGAGAAGTACTGGTAAAAGTCCAAAGCCAAAAAAGACTCATAGTAGACTTTGCATAAAAACATTATACCCAAAAATGTGCGAAAAAAATGGGAACTGCCGTTGCCATGACACTTCAAGAGCGACCAAAACACAACACTAATTTAGCCAAAAAAAATTTCAATTTACCAGCCGCCAGTTGTGACAAAAACAGGCCATTTTGGGTTTTTTGGGGTTTTTTTCACTCCAAAACCAGCAGCGCGCCCATTGCAGCAATTCCCAGCAAAAAGACAATTATTTGGGCTATTGAGTTTTTTATGCCTTCCTCGTGGTGAAGTTCTGGAATCAGGTCGCTTCCAGCAATGTAGACAAAGCCCCCGACAGTAAATGAAACAAGAAGCACTTCAAAGTTGTCAATAATGGAGTAAAAGTACAAAACAATTATTGCCCCAAACACTGCGGTAAGAGCGGAAAAAAAATTAAACAAAAGCGCCTTGCGCTTTGAAAAGCCGCTGTGCAACAGCACTCCAAAATCCCCCATTTCTTGGGGAATTTCGTGCAAAACCACCGCAATAGTAGTTGCAACCCCTACCTGGACGCTTGCAAGATAGCTTCCGGCAATAAGTGCACCGTCAATAAAGTTGTGAAGCGCGTCGCCCAAAAGATTCATGTAGCCAAAAGAGTGAATTTCGTTTTTTTCCGAAACATTGTGATGGTGGTGCCATTTAATTATTTTTTCCAAAATAAAAAAAACAGCAATGCCGGATAAAATCGCAAGCGAAATCTCGAATTCAAAACCGCTTTCTTCAACTGCTTCTGGCAAAAGATGGATAAACGCGTCCCCAAACAGTGCTCCTGCAGAAAAGCCAACCAAGAGCAGCATTATTTTTTTCAGCGATTTTTCATTAATGCCGAGGGTGAAAGCGCCAATAAACGAAAGCAGGCTGACAAGAAAAATGCTTCCAAAAATGTAAAAAAATTCCGTCACAAAAACACCCATTTGGGACATTATTAAGTTTTTTTAAAAAATTATTAACTATTAATAATAAAAGCTTAATTGTTATTAAATTTTCTGTGCAGTTTTATGAACATTGTCAGCGTTTCTTTGACTGAAAAAAACCTCTCGGATTTAGAAAGGCTTAAAGTTGCACGAGGGCTTGAAAACGTTTCTCAGGCAGTGAGGGCAGCAATTGCTGATTCACTGAAATCAATTGAAACAGAAAAAGAATTTGAAAAAATCCGCACCGCAGTACTGATTGCAAGCCACTCTCACAAAACCGAGAAGTTTTTGTCAGAGGCAAAGCACGCCTTTCAAAAGCTTGTGAAAAGCCAAAACCACTACTGCACAAATGGAAACGAGTGCATTGACATATTTTTACTGGGCGGAAACGGAACCAAGATAAAAAAAATGAGGGACGTGCTCTTAAAAAATAAGGACATAAAGAAAATCGTCTTTGCCCCGCTGTAATAGCATTCGGAAAAAAAAATTAATTGATTAATTCATTTTTATTGCC